>WAPY01000064.1 GCA_015520525.1 Candidatus Woesearchaeota archaeon | reverse complement strand
GGCTTATTCTGTGTACAGCCTAACATTCTTAACGCTGAACTTCCAATCTTTTGGAAGCCTGCCTGAATTCCTGTAATATTTAACCAACCTTCTTATTTTAGCCTCTGTCAACTGCAAGCCTCTCTTGGCACTCAAGTCCTGCTTGTTTTCATCATAGTGTTTTCTAACTCTAACATACTTCTTCATAAGAGCAAGAAGATCCTCTGGAATTTCAGGCAATAAACCCTTTTCTTCCATTATCTTTGTTATGCTCTTGCCGCATATTGCCTTAACGCTTGGTATTCCATAAGAATCCCTAAGAACAAGGCCTGCTTTTGAAGGACTCATCCTCTCGTGCTTTATAAGTTTAACGACGAGCATCTCAACTTCTTCAGGCTTGTACCTTACCCAAGACAAACTTGGTTTTGATGGTTTAACTGACTTAGCTTTTCCCTTCGCTCTTGAATGCATTCTTGCCATTTTCAACACCTCGGTATGAGCCAGCCGGAGCCAGCTCATCCTTTAAACCAAGGAGAAGAGGTTTTATTTAAAAAGTTATCCATTATTCATAAATTTTTTATATCCTCCAATCAAAGCTTTTTGCGGGCAGGAATTTTCTCTATGTTCAGGACATTCATTCATGAAGAAACATTTCGGCTGTGCAAGCAACTCAATATGAGGTAAATTATGACCTTGAGTATATTCAGCCAGTTTAGTTCTTACTGCTGACATTAAACTTCTTATTGAAATCTTCGCTGTTGAGCACAATCTCTCGCCGAAGAGTTTGTAAAGGTTCCAACCATTCATTTCCATGTAAACAGGAGTTTTAATGCCATGAGGGATAACAAGCAAAGCATCATTAGCAGGAATGCCATTATCAACAAGCTCTTTGTAGAGATGCAATGATTCCCTATAAATATTGAGTATTTTATCTGAGAATTCATTTAACTGTGGTGGAATAGTAAATAAAGAGCGTAGGACCTTATCATTCTCAATCGCGCCATTCTTAATTGCATACTCAACTGTAGATTTTAGGGAAGGAACAAGATAATTCACAGTTCTGTGCCTGAATAATTCATGGAGTAAAGACAAGTCTGTTTTAAAATAAACTCCAATGGATAACCCTAAAAGAGTGTTTTTCACATTCTCAAAACGCTCTTTGTCCTCAGGATGAGTCAATGCATTAATTAATTTTTTCATATCAGAGAATTTACCTTTTAAATGAGGAGCAATATTGACGCTGCTAATCTTAACATCAGAATCACCAAGAAAATCAATAAAATCATTTACATTAGATCCGTACATAAGTCCGTTAGAAGGATACATCAACTTTGGATTGAAATTCTGCCCAAAATCCTTAACAAGGAAATCATCCAAACTCTTAAGTTCATTCTTAATTAAATTCCCATACTCCGAAAGAAAGTCCTGTTTTTGATTCTCATCAGCTTTATCAACTCCTAGAGTGTGGAGCATCATAGATATGTTTCTCCAATCAAATAGGTAGTAAGCGCTCGTCAAAAGACTGAGAGGTTGAATATACATAACCAGCTCTCTCATTGACTTTCTGCTGTCTTTATCATACTGACCTAATATATTATCAAATAATTCCTGAACCTTATTGTAATACTCCTTGACTTTTTTAGACAAACCTTCATTTCTCTCAATTGACTCCGGCAGGAAGTATGAATCATGCTCAACTCTCCTTGTAGATCTCTGCAGGAGGCCGATGAAAGAGTAAGGATTATCTGTCAGCAATAAAGTCATAAACCTTGGCATTGTCATTCTCGCAAGAATACTTACTAAATCCTGAGCTGCCGTATGCCCTCTGCCTATTGAGTTGCTGAAAAGTTTGTCTTCTTTACTGTGAACTTCTTCCAGATTCTCCACTAATTTCCCAATTATTTCCTTTCTATCTTTCGGAGAGGAAGTTTCCCTTAAAGCAGAAAACAGATTTATGAAATTTTTAGAAAGTTCTTTCTCGGTCGTAAAGATTTCAACTGGATTAATATAAGAAGTCAATTCCTTTAAGGTGTATATGTTGGCCTTGCCGGAGCCCCCTCCTTTAACAAGCTCCCCCAAGAAAGTCTTAACCATAAAGGAAAAATGCTCACATAACTTAAATACTTTTTTAGAGTAGTAAACACATATTGAGACATAACAAAAGGACAATAATAAAGTATAAAAAGAGAGGGGAACATCAGCAAAGATAATTAACCACTAAACAATTAATAAAAATCGTTAAGTTTATAAATCCATATCTTAAACGCTGTCTCTTATACACATCTGACGCTG
>WAPY01000063.1 GCA_015520525.1 Candidatus Woesearchaeota archaeon | reverse complement strand
CTTAAAGAATGTATGTTCATGCTTGGAATAAAAGAAATAGAAGAAATGTAATAAAATGGTAAAAGATTTTTCTGATTTGGAACTTAAATCGCTCAGTAATAAGGCAGAATGCTGTGCTCTTGTCAAAATAATAATAAAAGAGAATGAGGTTTTAGTAAAAGAAAACAAAAGGCTGAAAGAGTTAGTAGACAAAGACAGTTTAACCAACCTTTATGGTTTGAATAAGTATGAAGCTAAGTTACTTTCCGTTGTTGGTGATTTTTTTAGAACATCGCAGGATTATTCCGCTGTTTTCTTTGATGTGAATAATTTTAGAAATTTTAACAATATATACTCTCATGATACAGGAGATGAAGTATTGAAAACTCTTGCTGATGTGCTCAAAGTCAATAAAAGGGAAGATGATTCTGTTTATCGCAGGGGCAATAAATCTGACGAATTCCTTGCAATCATAAAAGGAAAATCTTATGAGGCTAAGAATTTTGCTGAGAGAGTTCTCTCTTCTTTCTGGGAGAACTTGAGCGGGAAGTATTCTCGAGCAATGTCGGGTTTGAGTGCGGGAATCTGCGACCTTGAGACAGCATTATCTGTGCTGGAGAAAGAAGAGAATCGCCAGCTTTCATTTGAGGATAATCATCTTTTAGCAGATAAACTTACCCTTCTGGCAGATGAGGCAATGCTTGCAGCTAAGAAATTTAAGTATGGCAAGGGAAATATTATTATTTACTCTCCAGAACAAGAGAAGTTAACTTTGTTTCCAAATTATTAATTAGTTCCTCCAATAAACTTTTACCTCGTCAGTTCTCTCGTAGGGTTTTATCTCTATGCTCTCCACTTCTTTACTGCTCTTGATTATCAATTTGTTTATATCTTCACCTTTATCTTTCAAAGCGTTAAACATCTTATAACCCAACCATGCTATCATAACGCCGTTGTCTGATAAGAGGTTGTTTGGCGGTATGAACACATTAAGGCCATCTTCTTCACCCATAATCCTTGTCATCTCTTGAAGCCTCTTGTTGCATGATACCCCGCCACCCATAAGAACTTCCTTCTTGCCACAGTGGAAAACAGCTCTTTCAGTTACCTCTAAAATCATGGAGAAAACATCCTCTTGAACTGAGTAGCACAAATCATTGATTGTGTAATCTGCTTTACCTGATTTTATCTTCTCAACCTTCTGCTTTAAGTTTGTTAATATCCCGCTGACAGATATATCCATGCCTTTAACAACATAGGGGAGCTTCACGAACTTTTTCCCTTTCTCCGCAAGTTTAGAAATCTTTGGACCGCCAGGAAAGCCTATGCCTAAAAATCTTGCAAAGCTGTCTAAGAAGTTGCCGACGCCCATATCCAATGTTTCCCCGAATATTCTGAACTTGCCAGACTCATAAGCTATTATCTGAGTGTTTGCTCCCGACACATACATTAAGATAGGGTCCTTAACATCACTTACGAGAGAGCCTACTTCAAGATGAGCTATGCAGTGATTCACACCTACAAGTGGAATATTGTTCTCAAAAGATAATTTAGCTGCAAAGCGGGAGCCGACTCTTAAGCACGGGCCCAAACCAGGACCTTGAGAGAATGATATTAAATCAACATCTTTGATGCTTATAGACGCTTCCTTCAATGCTTTATTTAAAATTTCCTCCTTTACCTTCTTATGATGCTCAGCGGCTTGAACGGGAATAATCCCCCCACTTTCAGTTGTGTAAGTATCCTTGACATTAGCAAGTATCTCCCTGCCCTTGATTATTCCAACGCCAAATGTGTGGGCGGTGGTTTCTATACCTAAAGTTATCATGAGGATAGTTTTTCATTTTAATTTAAAAAAGTTCCCCTTCCTAGTTTTTGTTTAAGCTTCATTACAAAGTTTTTTAAATAATTCATTTATACTAAATATCATGGGATTTTGGAAAGTTGTGAGGTTGGATAAGAAATTTATAGATAAAATAAAAAAGCCGACACTCATAGTGGGTCTTCCTGGAGTGGGAAATGTCGCCAAGCTCACTGTAGACCTGCTTGTAAAGGAGCTTAAGGCTAAGCCTATAATTGAGTTAGAGTCCGATGCAATGCCCTCATCAGTTAAGATAAACAAAGATAATTTAATAGAATTACCTCATATTTATATTTATGGGGCTTTCATCAATAAACAGTATTTCTTATTCTTGGCTGGTGATTTTCAGCCTTTAGAGGAGGTAGTCTCTGTTGATTTCTCAATCACAGTTTTGAGAATCTTCAAGAAACTTAAGGGAAAAGAAATAATCACGCTTGCAGGTATAGGGCTACCAACCATACCAAAGAAGCCTAAAATTTACTGCACAAGCTACTCTAAAAAACTTGTGGATTCTTTCAACAAATCATTAAATCTTAAGACAAAAATTTACAATGTGGTGGGCTCGGTTATAGGAGCATCGGGGCTTTTAGTTGGGTTTTCAGAGAAGAAGAATGTTAATGCTGTTCTTCTGTTAGTTGAAACCTACGGCCACCCATTATTTTTAGGTGTGGACAGCGCCCGATCGTTGCTCAAGCTATTGAATAAAAAGTTTGGCTTCAATGTAAATCCAAAATTACTTAAACACCAGCAGGTTACTCATGAAAGGATTGTTAAAACCCAAAAAAGCAGGGAAGGAGCAAACAGCATAAATAATATAAACTACATAGGTTAATCATATGATCATAAATTAGTAAATTTATGTTTGTTTTTGCTTTGAATTAAAATTTTGTTGAGGTGATTTTATGGCAGAAGAAATGAATGAAAAGGATGAGAATGTAGACACTTTAGATTTGGGAGGCGTTATTAAACTCTCAGGATTTAGAAGCCTGGACAGATCAACCATGGTCGTTGTTAAGAAAATGGTTGGTTCATACGCCAGGAAATTCTCTGATTTGTTTGATGGTTTTGAGAGAGTTGCTGTGGATTTGAAAATCGTCCATGAAAATGAAGAATCAAAGAAGGGCAGGTATGAACTTAACGCCAAGGCAATAATTTCAGGAAAACCTTTCATTGCAGAGGAAGAATCCCACAATTTATTTATCGGGCTTGACTCTGTGTTTAAGAAGCTTGAGAAGCAGCTTATGAAGTTGAAGGAGTGATTACATATTTTGCTGTTTTTTGTTTTCTTTTGTTCCTTATTCTAAAAAGTCAACATCATCAACAATTCCATCTGAGTTTAAGTCCAAGCCGAGAACAACTCTTGCTTTTACATTAGGATCTTTAGAATTGCCTTTTTTAACTTCATCGAAGTGCTTCAGCATGGCAGTTATAGCAGCTCTAGTTCCAGAGTATCTCTTGCCCGCTATTAAGAGAACTTTCTTCCCTTTGAAGAAAGGATTGTCTATCTTGACAATTGCTCCAGTCTCCTCATCACTGTAAGATTTGTTGGACAATTTTGAGAATAAATTCCATCCGGAGTCCTTCTTAAAAAATATTGGCAGGTAATTGTTAACTTTCTCGCTGACCTTGTTGATGACAGGACCTCCTATTAGGATTAAGTTATTGTTTAAATCCGACTCTCTAACTTCTGTATCTAGTTTAACGCTTAGGTCTGGAACATAATTTAAGAATGTTCCTAAAAACAATGCCAGATCAATACCATAATAGCCGTCCCTGCTTCGCGCCCTTTCAGGACCGTGAGGATCTGGACTTCCGACGATAATCTTTGCATTCAATTCGCCCTCATGAATAAACTCCTTTAAAAAGCTTGACTCATTCCTCACTTGGATTATCTTGTTGGCTTCTTCAAATTCTCCAAGCTTAAAGAAGAATGATTTGCTCTTCAGCCTGTAAATCTTCGCTGTTGAACCTGACTTTTCAACTCTGTCGGCAACCTCAATGATGCCTGCTCTTTCAAGATGCTTTATGTGGTAGTATACTTTCTGTTCGTTAACTCCCAATCGGCGGGCTATTCCTAAAGGGTAATCTGGCTTTTCGTAAATTGCTTTTAAGATTTTTACGGCCAGCTCAGAGCCGACTGTTCTTATGCTGTTGATATTGACCTCTGATGTTGGAATGCTTAGGATCTTGTTCTTCTCCTTCTTTACAATTATCATGCAAATTCATATCCTTTTATTCTTTTAAAACCTTTCCAATTTGTTGTTTTTTGTTTGTCCAACTCTTTAGAAACATTTAAAAAGAATCAAGTTTTTACTTAAAAATAGTTATTAACAAGCAAGCTTCGTTGGCAAACAAGGTGATAAAATGAAAAAAAATGTCAAGGAAATTCTAAACGAGTTGAACTATGAAGATTTAATGAAATTAAAATATGATATTGACAATGGCGCTCTCCATCTGAAAAGACTTCTCAATAAAAAGATAAAAGAAATTGAGCAGAACAATATGCACACCTGCGCGGAGTGCGGCAGGAAAATAAATCCCTTAACTGATTTTGAGATAAAAATTGAGTATGGAGAACCTGATTTCAAAAGAAGAGCTTACTTATGCTCTGTTGACTGCCTTATGGATTTCGCCAAAGAACTTAAGAGCATAGAGATAAAAGCGAAGAGGTCTAAGAACTAAAAGCTAAACTTTAAAAAGAGAGTGAGTTTTCTTATTTTTATGGATTTTGAAGAAGAAAATAAAAATTTGGAGAATCCTTCAGATAATAATCCTCAAGGCAGTTATGTGTTTTATGTTAAAATACCAAAGGAAAGAGTAGCTGTGCTTATAGGAACAAAAGGTTCTGTTAAGAAAGAATTGATGGAAGAAACAGGAGCTAACCTTCAAATAAACTCTGAAACGGGAGTTGTGAAAATATCAGGCAATGACCCCATAAAAGTTTACAAGGTAAGAGACATAGTCAACGCTATAGGCAGGGGATTCAACCCGGAAAAAGCAAAGCTTCTTTTGAGAACAGACTACATGCTTGAAGTTATAAACCTTAGAGAACTTGTTAAATCGAAGAACCAAATTAAGAGAGTCAAAGGAAGAGTGATAGGAGAAAAAGGCAAGAGCAGAGAATTCATAGAGAACATAACAGACACATACATTTCAGTTTACGGAAAAACAGTTTCTATAATTGGAAGTTATGAGAATGTTGGCCTTGCAAGGCAGGCTTTATTTAAACTTATTAATGGAAGTCCGCATTCAAAAGTCAACTCTTGGCTTGAGAAGAAAGTTAAAGAGATGAGAGTCAAAGAGATAGTTGAACCATTTGAGGATGAGGAGAAAATTTAATAAATAAAACACCTTGAAATCTAAAAATGAGTGTGCAAGCGAACAAAAAAGAAGATAATAAGAGTAAAGAACCGAAGGCAGTTGAACTTGCAAAAAAGCAAAGAGAAATTTCAATAGCTGAATTCTTTGAGAAGAACAGGCATCTTCTCGGATTTGATAATAAAAGAAAAGCTCTGCTTACAACAGTTAAAGAAGCTCTTGACAACGCCCTTGACGCCTGCGAGGAAGCGAGAATCCTGCCGGAGATAAAAGTTGAGATAACGCAATTGTCAGACGAGAGATTTAGAGTGGTTATAGAAGACAATGGTCCGGGAATTGTTCCGAATCAAATTCCAAAAATATTTGGAAAACTTTTATACGGGAGCAAGTTTCACAGTCTAAAACAGAGCAGAGGACAGCAGGGAATAGGAATATCAGCAGCAGCTCTGTACGCACAGCTAACAACAGGGAGACCTATCAAGATAATATCAAGAATATCAAAAGACAGGCCTGCTTACTACACTGAGATTCACATTGACACTCTGCACAACAAACCTCAAATTGTTAAGCAGGAAAAAATAGAATGGAGCAAAGAGCATGGGACCAGAGTTGAGGTTGAGATAGGAGCAACATACCAAAAGGGAGACCAAAGCGTCGATGAATACTTGAAGGAGACTGCAATCATAAATCCATACGCAACAATAATCTACATATCCCCCAAATCGGAGCAGTTTGTGTTCGTCCGCAGTGTTGATAAACTTCCAGTAGAGCCTAAAGAGATAAAACCTCACCCTTATGGGATAGAACTAGGCATACTCTACAAAATGCTTCAATCGACGAAGGCGAAAACATTACAACAATTCTTGACAAGTGAATTCTCAAGGGTGGGGCCTCAAACAGCCAGAGAGATATGCGAGAAAGCAGGAATACTCACTAAAACAAACCCGCACAACCTCACGAGGCAAGATGCGGATAAACTCATACAAGCTATAAAGAAAACAAAAATAATAGCTCCCCCGACAGACTGCCTGTCTCCAATAGGAGCGAAGGAATTAGAAGAAGGCTTGAGAAAAGAAATCAACGCTGAGTTTTACGCGTCAGTTCAAAGACCTGCGTCAGTTTATAGAGGAAATCCTTTCATCATTGAATGCGCCTTAGCTTACGGAGGCTCTCTGCCCTCAGACAAGCAGATAACACTTTTGAGATTCGCAAATAAGGTTCCCCTGCTTTATCAGAAAGGAGCCTGTGCAATAACAAAATCAGTCTCTTCAATAAACTGGAGAAACTACGGACTGCAACAAAGCCAAGGCTCCTTGCCCGTAGGCCCTGTTGTTCTTGCAGTTCATTTCGCATCAGTGTGGGCTCCATTTACATCAGAGGCAAAGGAAGCGATAGCGCATTATCCTGAAATAATGAGAGAAATAAAACTTGCAGTTCAAGACTGTGCGAGACGACTCTCTTCTTATATAAGAAAAAAGAGAAGAGTGAAAGACGCCTTGAAAAAGAAAAGCTACATAGAAAAATACATACCTCACATATCTGAAGCTTTAATAGAACTTATTGGACTTCCTGAAGATAAAAAGCAAGAGCTAATAGAAGATTTAAAACAGATACTCGAGAAAACAAGAAAGATCGAAAAGATTGAGAAAGTTAAGCATGATGACAACGAAGAAAAGTTGGGGATAGTTGGGAATGTTGAGGATGAATTGGACTCGTTTGACGATGGGAATAATCATAAAGAGAAAAGCAATAAGAACAAGAAATCTGATAAGGACAAGAAAGATAGAAAAGATGATAATATAACTGAGCAGGGAAAAGAGTTGGAGAAAGAGTCGAGGCAGAAGAAATTATTTGAGGTGCAAAAATGAGAACAACAGAAGAGCGCAAGGACATACTCAACAAGATAAAACAAGTTGCGTTGGATATTTACAACGCCATAACTAAAAAGAAGACGCCGTCACTGACAACTCCCTTAAGAGGTTTGAGCAATGTCTATTATGATAAAAATGTTGGGTACTTTCAACTTGGTTCAAAAGTAAAAAGAAGAACATTAACCGTATCAACCTCAAAAACATTCGCCCAGACATTGAGAATGCTAACCCTGTCGAAAAATCTTGTTGAAACTGATGATATAGCGACGAAAAGGGAAGCTTACTATGTTTCAAAGAATTGGGGGGACGCGAGATTCTCGGAACAACCCGAGTCTGATGCCATAATGGACGACATTGAGGCAATGTTCGGAGTCAACAGAGAACAGCTTGGATTTATTCCTGAAGAGAAAGGAGGAGATGTTGCTGGAGAATTGATCGTTATTGATAAAGACCCACAGACTGGGAAGGAGATAAGGATTGACTGTACGAAGATGGGGACTGGAGCGTATTCAATACCAAGTAGTGTGGAGCATTTGAAATTTGAAACAGACGCTGACTTCATACTTGCGATAGAAACAGCAGGTATGTATCAAAGGTTGGTCAAGCACGCCTACTGGAAAAAAGCCAACGCCATATTAATCTCAATGGGGGGAGTGCCGACAAGAGCATGCAGGAGATTTATAAGAAGATTAGCGGACGATAAAAAACTCCCGGTTTATGTATTCACTGATGGTGACCCATACGGTTACCTTAACATATATAGAACCTTAAAAGTCGGCTCGGGAAATGCAGCCCACATAAACAAATACTTCTGTGTTCCTCAAGCTCATTACATAGGAATAACTCCCGACGACATAATCAATTACAAACTTCCAACACATCCATTAAAAGATGTGGACATTAAGAGAATAAAAGACGGACTCAAAAATGATCCATTTGTTAAACTACGCCCTGAATGGCAGAAGGCACTTAAGAAACAACTGCTTATGAAAAAAAGAGCGGAACAGCAGGCGTTGGCTCAGCACGGACTTAACTTTGTCATAACAAACTACCTTCCTGAGAAATTGAGCAATCCAAAATCCTGGCTGCCTTAAGTTGTTTTATGTTCTAACCCTCAATAAACATTCCATAGCAGCGTCGAAAAGTTGATATAATTTTTGGTTTACATGCTTCGCATCAAACTGCGGATTCCATTTGTCATCTTTGAGAATATCAGAAACAACAAAGGCAGAAGCAATCTTTACTTTTCTAAATTTGGCTACGACAAAGAGAGCGGAAGCCTCCATTTCAACAGTGCCAATCCCTTCTTTTCTGTACTTTTGTATTTCTGCTTTTGTTTCTCTGTAAGGAGCGTCAATAGTCCAAGATGCTGATTTTTTGAACGGAATTTTTCTCTTAATTAATGTTTTTTCTAGTCTTTCTGTGAGCTCTTTATCTGGATAAGCGAATTTTCTATGAGGAACATAATGAGAACTTACTCCTTCATCTCTCAACGCTTTTGAACATAAGAAAATGCCAAAATCTTTTAATCCGCCCGCGATTCCTATGTTTAAAAATTCCTTACCACCTAAAGCAATCAGCTCTTCCATTACGGTTACAGCGTGGGGCGCGCCAATGCCAGTTATATGGACGACGCCTACCTCTTTATATTGGTAAATTGTAGGCAACCTGTGAAGTTTTAGCATTTTTGGTTTGTATTTTCTTTTGAAGTAATTAAGAATCTTTGGGTAATAAATGAGAATATATTTTTTTGGAGCTTTCTTATGCTCTTTCTTTGCAATATTACTCCAATTAATATAATCCTTTGGATTATAAAGAGCCTGTTCTAAAT
>WAPY01000062.1 GCA_015520525.1 Candidatus Woesearchaeota archaeon | reverse complement strand
TTTTTGATGCTAAGAATGTGATGCCTTTTGAGGATTAACAACACAGAGCCATAAAAAAATTTAAATAATTCTCTTTCTTTTAGAGCATTAAAATAGAATTTTAGTGCAAATGGAAAGCCAACAATTTATATTTTACAGCGATAAACTTGAATACAAAGCTATAGACACAGAAAGAGGCAGAGAATATTATCTTGAGGGCTATATTTCTACAGAAGACGAGGACCTTGTGAATGATGTGGTCACTAAATCTGGTCTGAAGAGCATGCTTGAGCAATTCAAGAAGCGTTCTATTAAGTTAGATTTTGAGCACGAAGCGTTCAGAGGTCTTAATAAGATAGATATTGAAGCCAACAAAACAAGATTACCTCTTGGCAAGGCAGTCTCTTATACAATGGACAACAAAGGCGTCAAAGTTACTTGGAAAATGAACACGAATTGGAAGAAATTCGATGAGAAAGGCAACGTAGTCATGACTTTTGAGGATGTATGGAACAACGTTCAAGACGGCATGCTGGACGCATTCAGTATTGCTTATATTCCAACTCGCACAGCACAAGTTAATAAAGAGGGCAAAAGCATCAGGCTTTTAGATGATGTAAATTTGTTAAATGTGGCATTAACAGGCAACGCAATTAATCCTGCGGCGAAGATGACTGCTGTGATGGCTAAAAGTTTGGAGTTTATGGAGCAAAAAGAATTAGAGGTGGACAATTTGGATGATGTAGAAATTAAAAATCAAGCGGAATTAAAGTACAAATACATTAAACGAACTGGTAGTCCAGGTCATTACAGGTATTGGTACAGAAATCCTAAAACTGGAAAATTATATGAGGGAAAGAAACCACAGCAAATAAGTGAGTATGAAAAAGAGCGATTACAGAGTGAGGCGATGTCTTATCTTTCAAAAAAACCACAAGAATTTAGAGATGTTGGCACCATACCTGAAAACAAAATAAAAGACTTGACGGCTGGAAAAAAAGTGAAGGTTTTGCCTGATGTCTTTGATTTTAATGAGTTGATAAATAAAAAACTTCCAAAAACAAACCAATTTTATAAAGTTCATTTAAGAAACGAAAACGCAGATGTGATAATAAACACAGAAGGATATGACTATGCAAGATATATGGCAAAAATAAAACCATTAAAGAAACCACAGAAAAAATCCGCATTCCAAAGAGCTGAGGAATTGGGACTATCTGTAGATTTGGCAGAATTATTCATCAAAGCTAATCCCGACCCAGATTGCACAGGACTACACGGCAGAGGTTTGGGTCCCGGGCAAGGCAGAGCGGACGGCACAGGATTAAAGAAGAAAAAGAAAGAAGAAGAGCCTGAGAAAAAAGATTCAATAGATAATAAAAATGTGAGGTCTGATAAAATGGCAGAAGAAGAACAAAAAGAGAGCATTCCTGAGAACAAAGAAAATCAGGAAAACGTTGCAGAGCAGAACAACGAAGTTCAAGAAAGCAATGAAGCTTCTGAATCTGTTGAGAATGAATCAGCAGAAGCAGAACAGAAATCAATGACTTTGACAGAAATGAAGAATATGGTGGAAACACTTTATAAAGAAGTCAAGTCATTAAGAAAAGAGAACGAGGAACTCAAAGCCATAGTGAATAAACCAATTTTGAAAGCAAGAGGTCCGGAAGACAACGCAAAGAAAACGAAAGTCTCGGAAGTTAAATCACTGGGACCAATAGATTATATATAAAGTGAGGTGCAAAAAAATGTTAGGAACTAAATCAGTTGGAGCAAACTTCAATTATCAGGGAGCATACCAAGTCTCATTCGGGATGTTACCTGAAGGAACACAATATGTTAATGGATGGAACGAAACTGACTTGAGGGGAGAGCTCAAGTCTGTATTGGACAAAGGAATTCAGCAAGTGCAACAGAAAGCACTCGGTCCAACAACTGGTGGAGCTGGAACAGCAGGATACGCTCTTGTGCCTGTTTATGTGGACCCAAGAATCACAGACTTGTCCAGGAAATACACACCTTTGGTTGAGTTAATCCCGAGAGTCACAAACAGAGGACTGACCGCAGATTATAACGTAATCACTGCGAAAGGTGCTGCGTTTACTGCTGCTGCGGACGCAACATTGACAGAAGCAGATGACACATATGACAGAAAATCTCAATCAATCAAGTATTTATACGCTGTTGGAAGAGTTCTCGGTCCTATGAATGCTGCGATGCCTTCATATATGGTTGAAGGATTCCAGCCAACAGGTAGCGGTATGGGTGAAGGTGGCTTCACAGCAGGAGCTGCACCAAACGCAAAGCAGTTGGAAGTCTTAATGAAGGCAAGAGCTCTCAAACAGCTTGAAGAGAACTTGATATTGAATGGAGACTCTTCAACAGATGCCACACAGTTTGATGGTATAATCAAGCAACAGGGCACAACCAATCAGAAAGACTTGGCTGGTGCTGCGTTGACTTGGGATGATGTAGAGGAAGCTGTTCAGATGGCTTTTGATGATGGTGGAAGACCTAAGATAGCTGTCGCAAGCTCAAGCGTAATCACAGACTTGAGAAAGATAATGATTGACAACTTCAGGTTCAGACCTGATGATTTGGTCAGTGGTGTTAAGCTACCTTTCGGAGTCGCTCCACAGCTTGTCTTGCAGACAATGGTAGGACCAATTCCAGTCATACCAAGCATGTTTTTAAGCAACACAAGCGGAAGCAAGCAAATCTTCTTCCTGGACACAGACTTTATTGAGATGAGAGTTCTCCAGGACATGACCTATGAAGATTTGGCTAAAACCAACGACAGCCAGAAATTCATGCTCAAGATTTATGAGTGCTTGGTTGTCAGAGCTCCGCAGTTTAACAGCTACATAGACAACATAGCTTAAACTTTTTATTTCTTTTTTTTATTTAATTTTTAAACCTAACTGGCGAAATACCGCCCAAAACACGAGGTGCAAAATGGCTTCAAAAATAACAAAATACAGATTATCAGGCACAACTGATGCAAGCGGGAACGCTTCTGTTTATTCTTCTCATGCAGTTAGAGGCAAGATACACACAATTGTTTGTGATGTTGGGGGCTTAGATGACACTGCAGACATAACAATAACAACCCCGGATGAGGTTGTAGAGCAAACAATACTTAATTTAACAAACCAAGCGGATGATGTTGTTATAAGACCTAAAGTTTTAGCAACAGACAATGCGGGTGCTGCACTCACGAACACAGCCAATGCTTACACAGATTATTGTGTTTTCAGCAGGTTGAAGGCAACTGTTGCTCAGGGTGGAGCAAGCAAGGATTTTATTATAGATGTATATGTTGAAGAATACTGAGGTGATTAAATGAAATTCAAGAACAAGACTGGAAAGGCAATTAAATACAGGATAGGAGACATAAGCTCAGGTTATGTTTGGAAAACAATCAGAGAGAATGAGGTTGTAGACATATCTCGTGATTTTGGTAAAAAGCTCGGTTTAACACCCAAAAATGAATCGACAAAAAAAGCTACAAAAGGAACTTCAAGATTATTTAAGAAGAAGGCACAGAAAAAACCCGCTAAGAAGTTTCCTTCAAAGTCTTTGTTTAAGAATAAAAGAACGAGATGAGAAGCATGCGAGGCGATAACTCAAATGCGGACTTTGTAATACGTAAAGGCACATTCACTTTAATATTAGTTGCGATTGCTTTGATTACATCGATAGTTACTGTTGTAGCTTACGGTGTGACAGTGAAGAATAAGGT
>WAPY01000061.1 GCA_015520525.1 Candidatus Woesearchaeota archaeon | reverse complement strand
CATTGTAACTTATTAAGTAAAGATAAGAATATTTAGCGAATAGAATTTTGTTATTAGAAGAGTTTGATAAATCTTTGTTCAATAATTTATTGTATAACTTTGTAGCTTTATCAAATTTTCCTGCGTAATGGAGTAGCACAGCCTTATTGAATACGAGAAAAGGATCTTGGAAGTTGAACGGTGAAACCTGCATATAGAGTCTTATTAACTTATCCTCAATTCTTGCGAGCAGTTCATATTCTTTTTTTGTTATATCCTGCTCAATTGCAAATCTTACAGCGTAATTTGTTAAAAGAATGTATTTTGAAAGGGAGAAGCTCTGTTGCTTTTCTTTCATGCTTTCTTCAGATTTATCGTTCAACCACTCATCAAGTGTTTTTAAGCTATTCTGGAGAGTCCTTACTCTCTTATTTTTCGGAGTAATATAATAATATGCCTTAAGAATGTTTGTCAATTCATTGCTGGTTGATTTTGAGAATTCAGGTTCTTCTCCATTTTCAATAGAACTCATAACCAACAAGGTATTTATTATCTTATTCTTCTTGTTTTTATAATTATTTAAGCTGATAAATAAAGTGTCATCAGAAAGAAATTTCAAGAACAAAATATTTGATAAAGTGTAAGGATCCTTGCTTGATTGGGGATTGTATCCCTCCATTAATTCATCTAATTTCTTTGAGAACAAAGATAGGTCATTAAACAAATAAGCATTGAATGCTCCCTCAGCAAGTTTCTCTAAATTCTCCCTCCCCATTAAGAGGACAACTTAAAAGTAGTTTAAATACTTTGCTCTTGCCCTCCTATGCCTTGACTTAAATCAAGGAAGAAAGGAAGTAACTGCTCATAACGGACGCCAACAATATTGACAAAATGATTGATGCAGTCCAAGTCAGCACAATGAATATTACGAAAACTTCAAGGAGGTCAGATTTGAACAAGTCCTTGAACAATTTTATTGTGATAAAAATTCCTGTGATCACTCCCCACAAGATTATTAATCCAACAACAATGGATAACAGCATGCCCCAAGCGGAGTAGCTTGAGTGAGGAATCAGTCCGATTATTGTGGCAGTTAAAGATGAGATGGAGATAACTCCCAATCCTGAAGTTAATGCCAGCAACGAATTAAAATAAGATGGCTTCCTGCCAAATATGTAAAAACCCAACTCAAAGAAATAAGCGAATAATAAGATTATTAAAGATGTAATTATAAAGAAGGTTAGTGAATTTACCAATCCGCTCCCGGAGAAATCTTTTCCGCCTATGAATGAGCTTAAAGAGAATATCAACACTACGCTGAACATAACAAAGAGCAACTCTGAAAAACTCTTCTTTTTATATATTGATTCTGTTAACCCAAAAATTTCTTTTACAACATTCAGCATTCTCCCACCTCTTTTTATTGATTTACTCTTCTCGTCTTTAAATATTTTTGTCCCCACTATGAGTTACTCAAAAAGTTTTTAAATAAATCTCTTTATCCTTTGGAGGATGCACATTAGGATTCTTGCAAGCACAGATATTCACGAGGACACGAACGCTGTTAAGAGAATAGTCAAATATTCACCTCTTGCAGATGTGGTTGTTGTAGCAGGAGACCTGTCAAACTTTGGAAGAGGCTTAAGGAAAGTTCTTGTGGAACTCAATAAATCAAAGGTTAAAGTTTTGGTAATTCCGGGAAATCATGAGGATGAAGAGAGTATAATTGAAAACAGCGTGGACCTTCACAACATTATAAACATTCATAAGAGCTTTTTCATGGTCAAAGATTCTCTGTTCTTAGGATACGGAGGGAGCAACTTCACGAATACAGACAAGGAATTTTTGACAATAGAACCCTTCTTCGACAGGTTAATTAAGAAGAAGAATCCTGGAAAAATAATCTTCATAACTCATAATCCTCCATTTGATACAAAACTTGATGATTTGGGCGGTTATCACATTGGAACAAAAGAATTCTCTGATTTCATAAAAAAAGAGGAGCCTGATTTAGTGATCTGCGGGCACCTTCATGAGAACTTTGGAATGTCTCAAGAAGTAGGAAAAACAAGAATAATCAACCCTGGAAAATTTAGGATTATTGACTTATTCTAAGCAAGATTTTTATATTACCGCAACTATTTAGCCAGTATGAGAATAAAACCTCTAATTTTTTTAGTGCTGTTCTTAGTTCTTGCAACGCCCGTTCTTGCAGGCGCTGAAGGGGTAAAACAGGAATCCTACGCTAATTACAAGTTCTTTATACATGATAAAGAAGTGAGCGTTTCAGTAATTTACAACTTCACAAAACCTAAACTTGTTGGTTTGGGTTTGACCATACCCAAAGATTCAACAAATATAAAGTTGAGAATAGACGGCCAGGACAGCAGGCCCACAATAATAAATGATAAAGATGTAAAAACCATAAGCATATACCGAATCTTGAAAAAGATTGAGTTATCCTATGATTCCAGGTCTTTGCTGAAGAGGAATCTCTTTGTGACAGACCTTGAGAGTCCCTTAAACTTCTCAAGATTGGTTATTTCAGTTAAATTGGCTCCAGGTTATATCCTTGAGAATCCGATTAGAAAAGGGACTTTCTCAAAAGCATCAATATACCCAGAGCCTACGAGAATGGAAACAGACGGCCAGTCCATAATTTTTGTTTGGGAATACAACAACACAATGCCCAACAAAACATACCCCGTTATCTTATTGCTCAAGGAAAAGACAAATAAACTGCTCATTTACATTACCTTAGTTCTGCTGATTTCCTTTGTTCTTGTCTTTATAATGTTCTTGAAGAAAAAGCCTAAGGTCAACAAGGTCATAGTGAAGAAGATAGATAAGATTACAAATCATCTGAAAGAAGACGAGGAGCAGGTTCTAAATGTGCTCAAACAGAAGGGGGGGAAATGCGACCAGGGCACCTTAAGAGTGGTAACAGGAATGTCAAAAGCCAAGCTTAGTCAGTTATTAAAAGAATTGGAAGAAAGAAAGATAATAAGAAAGGTAAAGAAAGGCAAGAAGAACATTATTATCAAATTGTAACAATAATGAACCTTTATGAACAATAAATAGCAAGAATAAGGTTGTTTTTATCGTTTTTAACTATTGTTTTTGGGGCAAAACATTTATAAAACAAGCGTAATCTACATAGTAGAACTTACTCAAATTAGAATTCCGCAAAAGAGTAAGGTTTTATTTTTATTTTTTTTACTTCTTCTCTGTTTGTGCTAATGAATATTAC
>WAPY01000060.1 GCA_015520525.1 Candidatus Woesearchaeota archaeon | reverse complement strand
GTTTGAGACTGCGTTAAGTATTGAAGCGTTGTTCAAAATTTTAACCTCTACTCCTTCTGTCTCAGCATCCAAAATTATCTCCAAATGTGTCGTGGCAATCATAGGATCCCCTGAAACAAGGAGAGCCACCTTCTCATTTTTAGCCAAGCTGATTAAGTTTTTTGTGTCCTCAACAAACTTCCTGTCAGCAACAAGAACCTTCTTTGAAATAAGACTTTCTAGCCTTTTGAGATCAAAATTAACCTGCCTCGATGTGTAATTCTCCAAAAAAACCTTGTCGCAACTTTTAAGGATATCCAATGCTTCCAAACTCAAAGATTTCTCATCCTTAAGCCCCAAACCAACTAAGTAAAGCATAAGGTTCGGAAATGCTTCGGTTATTTAAGGATTACTGATAAAAATAATGATAATCTTAAGAAAAAACATGAGCCTCGAAAACAAAATCTCTCTAAGATTGAATATAGATGTGAAAAAGGAAATATCAAGAAAGGTTTATCTTGGGAAAGCAAATGGTCTGGATGTAATCCTAAAGTCGACAAACCAAATTGAAGTTGAATCATGGCGGAGAGTCTCATCCATAGAGGGTTATGAAAAATATTTTCCGACATTCTTAGGCAGTGGGAGAAATGATTCTCTCGGCGATTACATAATCTTATCCTACTTCTCAAAAGATACAGTTGGGAATGAGGTTTATAGAATAAGAGAGGACAAGAAGCTTGCTTTAGACATAGCTATGAAGACGGCGAAAGCCCTTAAAATGCTGAACATGCATGGAATAACTTATTTTGACTCCTTAGAGAACAACCTCTTAATATCCGGCAATGATGTAAAGCTAACAGACTTTGACTTCACTCCAAGACTAAAGAGCTCAAGTGAGGAGATAAATATATCCAAGAGGAGTAAGATTCGTCTTGGTGAGTTGGTTGGCTTCCTGCTTACGGGAATGAAGCCGACTTATTCAGGAGCTATAAGAGTCAAAACCGCCTATTTTAAGAATGAAGAATTAAATGAGGCAACTAATAATCTGATAACAGAATTATTTGAAGCATCTGACACATACGACCAAATAATAAACAGATTAACTTGGATAAGAGACAACCTTTACAAAGAAACAAGCAATCAGAAGACAAGCCCAGTCAAAAAGAAAACTTTCAGAAAATACTCAATTCCAGGACTTAAGGAGCTCCTAAACTACGCTGAAGAAAAAGGGAAGATAGATGAAGTTAACTCCCTGCTGAAATCAAACGAGGAGAAAACAAGAATATATCCAGAAAACCTTGATAAAACATTTATAAGAGGAACTAGAGTAACAAGAGAAACTTTAAATGAACTTATGAGCATATTAGAACTTGAAGAATCTGAACGAAATAAGATCATAACTGATTATGAGAACACACTGAAGAACACTGGAGGTAATGACTTGTTCAATTATTCTCCAGAAACAGGCAAGGAAGCAATGACCAGAGAAGAAATAGAATTTTTACTAGATGATGATGAAATCTCAATAGATGAGGGTGAATGGGACAATATTACTCCCCCGAAAGGAACAGAAATCGCTCACAAGAAATTAGAATCTTTATGGATGACAACCCCTGAAAGAAAATCTTCATCATCTACCATATTAAGCTTCCAAATAAGCAGGTGGTTTAAACGTCTTCAACGTAACAAGTAAAAAAGAATTAAAGGACAAAAATGAACATGTGAAAATTTATTCAGGAACTTCTAGTTTTTTGGAGATACATTCCCACATTCTTTGCAATTTCAGAAAAGGCACTTTTAATTAAATTAAATTTCTTACTAAACTCACTATTTTCACTAAGTGTTTCTTTAGCAGTTGCTAATAACTTATTAACCTCTTCATTATAAGTTCCAATTTTACGTATGTAAGTGCTTAAATATTCCATTAGTCCTTGAAAGTTCTTTTTAAGTAAAGTTATATCTTCAACTCCTAACTGAGCATCTTTAGATTTAAGTTTATCATCTGCCATCTTTTTCACTTCACTCATCTTATTATATATATC
>WAPY01000059.1 GCA_015520525.1 Candidatus Woesearchaeota archaeon | reverse complement strand
CTCATATTGTATTAGCTTTTTAACATCAAAGTTAACTTCTGATGGGAGCTCATTAAATAAAGATAAATGTTGTGAGAATGGATGAATTGATTTTAAAAAGAATTCCTTGTCTTTTCCTTCTGAGGAATTAGCGTATTTGATGAACATAATTTCTGTTTCCAAGTTCCTAACAGCAAATAAGAGAGCTGTTGAGGTTAAGAGTTTAAATTTATCATCTTTAGATAGTTCATACTTCCTCATTAAATCAAGATACTCTTCAACAAGTTTAACTTCTCTTCTTTCCCCAATTCCTTTTCTTTGGTCGGCAAGATATGTGTAAAACAAATTAGGCACAGGTCCGAATTCCAACACAGGGTCGATAATTATTGGCTTGCAGTTCCTCCCGCCACAATTAACATCTGAAAGGAGGATGTTCTCCAGGTTCAAATCAACATCTCCCAAAAGGTATCTTTCATAAGAATACAGTTTGTTAAACTCTCCCACTAAAGAGTGAATTGTATCCTGCATGAAGTCAGAAAGCAACAGGGAAGGATCATTCAATTCCGAGGAAAGTTTCTCCAAAGGAACAATTATTTTTTGAATGATTCTATCCTCAAAATTAAATATTCTTATTTTACTTAAATTCCTCTTCTCAATCAAAGCATTATAATTCAATCTTGCTGTTCCTTCAACAATCTTGTGCAGAGTGTTCGACAACAGAGCAAATTTATCCTCATCATTTAAAGGATTAATTTCTTCTAATAAAGTCCTGCCCTTGAGCATCCAAGTTATGAGAGCATAATAATTCTTCCCGCCCAAATTTAGACTGCCATTGAAAAGGAGGGGTATGGGAGTCAAAGGAGGCGCATCGTACAAAGATTTTAACTTTGAAATCCATGAAAGATTCAAACTCCTTGTATTCAAAATTGAAAGAGAATTTGCTTCATACTCCAGTCTTTCCTTTTCATCTCTTTTTTCACAATCAACCAGCTTCACAACAATATCCTCTAAAAAGGAGCTGTTTCCAAAGGGATTTTTCACATGAAATAATTCAATGTTTCTTCTGCTCTTGAAAGGCTCAAGATAACCTTCTCTCAAAGCATAGTTGAGGAACTTGCTCATCTCCACTTTTAGGTGCAAATGAAGAAGTTTAGACGGAGCGTCAGTGTGGACAGCGGACAGATAAAAAGGCATTAAATATCTTACGAGCAGTTTTTGGTCTGATTCTGAAAGATTAACTTCTTCTACATACTTCTTAATTCTCCTCTTGCCCTCTGATATTAAAGAAGAAACATAAACAGCTGATTCCTTGTCTTCTTTAATAAAAGCCCCAGACACTGAGAAGGCCTTCCAAAACAGATTATCTGAAATTCTTTTCAATCTCTTCTCTTTCCCCGCAAGATTATAACTTCTTGAGAAAGCGTAAAAAGCTGATTTAGAAATCGGAGAGATGATCAATTTCATAACATCAGAAAATGAATAATTCTGATTTACTATGTATTTTTCTTCAATAAAAAATAATGAGTGATTTAAGAAGTCTCCAAGCTTTGTTTTATACGCATTAAGAGAATATTCTCCTGAAGGAAGAAGAAGGAGAGATGCAGACAGGCTTTTCTTCCCTGTAATCCTGTTGTAAAAATCATGAAAACGCGGAATCAATGAAGGGTATAATACGGGCGATATACTGAAAAGCAGAAGCCCAAATGATTTAAAAAGCCCGTTGAGAGTACTTAAGAAATAATTTCTCTCCATCAGTGAAGCTGAAGAACTCAATGTTTTTACAGACATATTAAACAAAGAAGTTCTTAATTCTTCTTTGAACAGATTCAAACCAACTCTGCCAAAAAAGTTTGAGAACAAGGCATAGGTAGAATAACCCAAAGCTAATGAGGATAAAGCAAGCATACTTCCAATAAACACTTTTTCTTTTTTATCTTTGACCTTGTTAAGATATTTGATGGAAGTAAAAGAGTTAAATGTTGAGGAGTAGATTAAACTTAACGCGCCGGCAAAATTCATAAGAGGTCGGAAGGTCAACTCATAATTTTCTAAAAATTCCTCATAATAGTTTGACATATGCTTTGATTCTTGTGATATAAATTTTAGAAAGTTGATAAAATGGTTGGAGTAAGTATAAGAGAGGGCAAGACCTCCCGCAACAACAGCAGGATAAATAAGGTCTTTCCAGCTCAAGTCAATTTCGTTTATAAGAGATTTAAGCTTTGTAAGATTTCTGAATTTCAAAAGATTCTTCTTCTCAAGATAGGAATTCAAATTCAAAACTTTAGAGTCCTCAAGTTCTTTAAAATGTTCTCTTTCCTTTGGTGTGAAGGAAGAACCAACAAGCTCTTCTAAATTTTTATACTCTCCCAATATAAACCACTCTAAAGGAATAATTTAATGAGATTAATAAAGTTAATGGAAATGTTCAAAGTAGAAACCTTTTTATCTTTTCATCTTTCTTTAACTTTATGGTTTTATTTGATGTCCACTGCCATTTGGATTTATTTGAGAATTCAGAGGAGATTGTTAGGAGAGCTGAATCTTCTGGAGTTAGAATAATCATAAACAATGGAGTTGATGTTGAATCGAACAGAAAAACTTTAGAGTTAAGTCGTAAGTTTAAATCTGTTAGTGCTGCTTTGGGTTTGCATCCTGAATTCATCGAGAGATTTTCTGATGAATTGATTGATTCTGAGATTAATTTCATAAGAAAAAATAAGAACAAGATTGTTGCTATTGGAGAGGTTGGCTTGGATTTTCATTGGGTTAAGGATAAGAAGTTAAGGTTCAAACAGGAGGATTTATTCAGAAGGTTCATAGATTTAGGTAATGAACTGAAAAAGCCTTTAATAATTCATTCCCGGGGAGCTGAGAGAGAAGTAGTTAATATTCTTAAAAATGCTGAGCATGGGAGTTTCATAATGCACTCTTTCGGCGGAAGATTAAATCTGCTTAATGATCTTCTTAAGGAAGGAGCTTATTTTTCCATCCCTCCTCTCATCGTTAGAAGCTCCCACTTTCAGGAGCTTGTTAAGAGGGTTCCTTTAAGCAATTTATTAACTGAAACTGACTCTCCATTTCTCAGTCCTTTTAAAGATAAAAAGAACGAGCCCGCCAATGTCAGATTAACTGTTGAGAAGATTGCTGAGATAAAGAGCTTAACCTTCAAAGAAGTTGAGAACAACTTGTTCATGAATTATCTGAAGCTTTTTTCTTATTAAGAGAAATTAGCATAGATCTTAATGTTTCTTCCATCCGCTTATCATTTCCCAGTGCGTGAACCGCATGATACTTCACTTGCAGATATAATTCGTAAAGAGGTTCCTTCTCAGGATCATC
The DNA here is from genome assembly GCA_015520525.1 of Candidatus Woesearchaeota archaeon. Classification (GTDB taxonomy): domain Archaea; phylum Nanobdellota; class Nanobdellia; order Woesearchaeales; family WAPY01; genus WAPY01. The sequence continues at coordinate 8,045 of WAPY01000059.1, read as the reverse complement.
TCCAAACAGGAGAATTCTATGATAATTAAACTCACACTCCATATTTTGAAGCTCCTCATTTATATCCTTTCCACTCTTCTCATCAATCTTCTCCAAATGTGGTAATAATAAATAAGCAAGCCAACTAAAGAATCCTCTCTTTTTCTTATTCACATCATTATCTCTAAGTTGTGCGTAATAGTCTTCAATTTCTTTAGTAAGCTCAATCAGTGAATTCAATAAAGGTTCATATTCATTACCAAGATCCTTCTCATATCCAGATAAAGTATTTTTTATCTTTTCTTCAGAAGGCAAAGGAAATAATTTATTCTCCAAATCAGATGTTTGTGAGGGAGTCCTGGGCAGTAAAAGTTCGATAGTCATATAAAAGAGTAATGCAAACTAATATTTAAATTTTGCTATTAATATACATAAAACTATATTAATATCTGTTAACTAAGGTAATTATTGTTTGAGGTTCTGATTTTTTAGAAAGTTTAAAAAATAAGAGGGCAATAAATATTCAATAGGAAAAAGAGGTGCAAAATGAAGTTAAACAAGGTAAGAGCGGATTATATGATTGTTTCTTTTCCAAGCTTCGGCATGGTCGGGAATGTTGCTTTAGAATTTCTAAAAGAAAACTTAAATGTGAAGAAGATAGGAAAAATATTCTCCGAGAACGAACCCCCAATGATGATAATTCATAATGGAGAACTGATAGAGCCCATATCAATCTATTATGACAGAAAACATAAGTTAATTTTAGTTCAAGGATTAACCAAGGCTAAAGGCAGTGAATTTTCAATAAGTAAAAAGATAGACAGCATAGCAAAGATGTGCGGCGTCAAAACAATAATCACAATTGACGGTGCAAGCTCTGTAAGCGGAAAAGTTTATTTCACATCAAACAATAACAAAGAAAAAGAGAGGTTGAAAAAGCTCGGGTTTGAGGAGTTAAACAACGGAGCCGTGCTTGGAGTGAGCGCTTCCCTGCTCAATGTTTCTGACTCTGTCGTTTCAGTGTTTGTTGAAACAGAATCTCAACTTCCGGACAGCAGAGCAGCTTCAAAAGCGATAATTTTCTTGGATAAAATGCTGAATTTAAATGTTGACTACAAACCCCTGCTGGATCAAGCGAAGATATTTGAGAAGAAGGTCAACAAGATTTTAAAGAAGAAGATTCAAGCAGGAAAAGATTCAGAGGTGGATTATGTCGGATAAGATTTTATTGAGGAACTGCAGGTTTATAATCACTCAGGACAGCAGAAGAAGAATCTTAGAGAACAAATCAATCTTGATTGAAGGAAACAGAATAATTAAGGTCAGCAGCAACATCAAGGCAAAGAAAGATTACGATGTCGTTGATTGCTCTGAAAATGTTGTTATGCCAGGTTTGATAAACATGCATTCTCATGTTCCCATGAACATAATGCGTGGTTGGGCTCCCGGTCTTGAACTTAAAGAATGGCTGAATCAAATCTTCAAGAGAGAAGCAAAACTTACTAAAAAAGATGTTTACTTAGGAAGCAGAGATGCTTTTAATGAGTTCATAAAATCCGGCGTTACAACCACAGTTGATATGTATTTTAAGATTGAAGAAATCTATAAAGCCGCTGTTGAATCAGGAATAAGAGCTTTTCTTGGTTATGGAATGATAGACCTCTTTAATGATGATAAAAAAGCATTGGAAGAGGGGAGGACGAAAGAAGTTGTAAAGTTCATACGCTCGAAAAATAATGAGCTTATACAACCAATTGTAAGTCCGCACGCGCCTAACACATGCTCAAAGGACCTCTTAATTTGGTCGAGGAAATTCGCAGATGAAAATAAAATCCTGTTGGGAATACATGCCGGCGAAACGAAAGGAGAGGTTGAATTAATAAAAAGAAAGCATCATAGGGAGCTTACAAGATTCTTGGACAGCATCGGATTATTAGATAATTCAATATTATTTCATGGTGTTCATTTAGACTATAATTACATAAAAAAAGTCGGCAGGAAGCCGTCGATAGTTCACTGTCCATCGAGCAACTTAAAGCTTAAGAGTGGAATGTTGAATGTGTATGATGTTGTAAGGTCAGGTTCTAATTTATGTTTGGGCACAGATGGAGTTGCTTCAAACAATAATTTAGACTTGCTCGAGGAGATGAAGATAGCTGCAATGCTCTTTAAGGTTCACCAGATAGAAGGCAGGTTCAAGGATGTTTTCATAGACCAATTTTTAATTGACGCCGTGACAATCAATCCAGCAAAAGCGTTGAAGTTGAACGCAGGCTTTATTAAAGAAGGGAAACTTGCTGACTTAACAATTTTAAGTTTGAACAATCATTTGAGCAACTCAACCAAGAAGACAATTTTAAACAATATAGTTTATGCCGCCAACTCCTCAGATGTTAAAACCACTATAATTAATGGAAAGAAAGTTTATGAGAATAAATGTTTATAAATTAGTCTATACTAATTCAACTTTCTTTGCCCTTATGCCCTCTCTTTGAGTGTGCTGTTTGTGGCAGACTGTGCATTCATACCTTATATCAGTCTTCTTTGTCTGCTTCTTGCCAGCCATTTTCCACTTTCCAACGGCAGGTTTAGAATAACGGCCTAAACTTCCATGACCTCTAGCCTTTCCTCTGTCTCTCGCCCTTACCTTTGAACCGTAGCTTAAACTCCTAGGTTGCTTCTTTTTAACTATGACTACCTTGTGAGGTGTGTGCCTTTTACAGTAAGGGCAGTATCTATTAACAGTCTTTGGAAGTTTCATAGAGTTAGAGGGAAAGAGCCTTATTTAAAAAGTTTTCTAATTTCTATGTTTAAGAGTTATGTGAATGGCATGTTGGCATATAAAATCTTATTAGGGAATAATCTTGATACGGCGAATAAAATGCTCCCTGTCAGTTTAAACTTTAAGAAGTGACTAAGAAATGCGAGTATTTTTTCATCATTAGGGTATCTCTTGCATTTGTAGTTTAAAGCTCCTGCTTTCTCCTTGAACAAGCTAAAGCCCGCTCCTCTTTCTCCAATCCCTAAGTGAAGGTTAAGCTTGTTGTCGCAGGCGTATTTTATAAGCTCATCGTACAATTTATTGCTTGGCCTAATCTTGAACATTTGCGGGTTCCCTCCACCTAATGAAGCATATAAATTATCTTCATATTGAAAACAGAGAGAGTAAGCGATAATCTTCTTATTATACTTCAAAATGAAGATGAGAGAAGAGGGAAGTTTGATCAGCTTCTCAAGGAAAGAGATAGGAAATACAAAGGAGTTCAATCTCCGCATCTGAGCAACATAAATTTTGTAAATGTCTTTAATTAGTTTTTTATCTGCTCCCTCCAAAATTTCAAGTTTGTGCTCGTATTTTCTTCCCTGTTTGAGAGCGTCCCTAAACGACCTTTTATAATTCTTAACCGCTTCGTCATAAGATTTTTTAAGAAAGAAAGAATAACTAAGGAATGAAGGCATCTTGCTTTAGGAATTTACCTCTGGAAGAACTCTCATAAAGGATATTTTCTCTTCTTTCATAGCTTCGGCTAACTTGTCATCATAATTGCTTATGGATATGTTCTTTCTTTTCAATAAGAATATTCTCTTATTGAGGATTGTTCTTTCAGTTAATTTGATTCCAGTAACTTCACTGCAGAAGTTCGCCCATTCTTCAGTTAGGTAAAAATTATTTTTGAAAGCTTCCTGAAATTTCTCCTTCTCAAAGATGACTTCCCGCTTCATCATAAAACTCCTAAGAGAACCCGTATCCTCTTAGTTGGTCCATATTTTGAGATGCCTGTATATTCTGATACTGTCCGAAGAAATTCTTTATGAACGCTTGAAACTCCATCATCTCCCTGCGAAGCTCATCTCTATAGTCGATCATATTCCTCCTTAGAAGTGTTTTAACGAGATAATCAGAAAACTTGCTCACTATTTTTGACTTTTTCCACTCGCCGTTGGGATCAATCTCAACAGCGCCGCTCAGTGTGAATGTAAATTCCCCTTTTGATGCCTTGTACTTCTTGCCCTGCCAAACCACCTCAACCTCAGAAACTCCCAACCCTATAAAATCAATGTTCATAACGAATCTTACATGGTGATTTATGTTCTTTTGAAGTCTCCACCAAATATTATAATGCCTCATTTTAGGAGATAGTCTGTTCGCATAAAACATTGTTTCAATAGAACCTTCAGTTCTGCCGTATCTTGGCGACCAATCATTCTCAACCACCCAATAATGCATGAGGTCATAGAGTGCAGTTATGACACAGGTATGCTTAAAGGTTATCTTCATTTTTTTTACGGGAATCTTATAAGTAGGATTAGACATAATATAGAAAAAGATATATTAATATATAAAACTTTTGAAGTTGCTTTATCAGCCGTACTGTCTCATCACTTTATCAGAGGAGAGTTTCCTCTCAAATTTATACGCTGATTCCGCTGCTATTGCTCCTTCAGCGCAGGCTGTTATAATCTGCTCCAAACCATTGGAGCCTGTAGTCACATCTCCAGCCGCGTAAACTCCCTTAACATTTGTTTCCATCGCAGAATTCACTATTATAAACCCTCTTTCATTGACATTCACACCTATGGATTTAGCAAGCTCTGTGCTTGGTATTCCTCCTATCTCCACGAACAAGCCGTCAATCTTCAACTCTTTCCCGTTGTCGAGAACAACGGTTTCTAAATGCTCATTGCCCTTCAGTTCTGTGACATTGACATTGTAAACAATTTCAATTTTGCTGTTCTGCTCGATTTGAGAGACATATGAAGGTTCAGCCCTCAACTTGTCTCTTCTGTATAATATGTAAACTTTAGAAGCGTATCTTGACAAGAGCAGGGCGGCTTGGGCTGCCGAATCAGAGCCTCCCACAACACCTACAACCTTGTCCTTGTAAAATGCCGCGTCGCATGTTGCGCAGTAGCTGACTCCCTTGCCTGAAAACTTATCTTCTCCAGGTATATTTAAATGCCTTCTTCTTGTTCCAAGAGCTAATATCACTGTTTTCGCAGTGAAAGTTTCTCCACTGCTCGTGGTGGCATAAAATAGATCCTCTTTTTTCTCAATTTTAACGACGCTCGCTTGCTTTATTTGAGTGCCTAATTTAATAGCGTGGTCCCTGAATTTTTCCATAAGCTCAAAGCCTGAAAGCCCCATTAACCCCGGATAATTCTCAACTGTTGAAGCGTCAGCGGCGAGCCCCCCAAATGTTTCAGCGAGAATTAAAGTTTTCATCTTGTATCTTGTTGCGTAAATTGCAGCTGTGTATCCTGCAGGTCCTGCTCCCACTATTATCAAATCAAAATCCTTGTCCTTGACATCCGTCGTTGCAGCTCCCACATTAAAGCTTAATCCTGACATATTATCACCTCAAATTATTTCTTATGCGATTGCCGGGATTTGAACCCGGGCTACGACCTTGGGAGGGTCGCGTCCTACCACTAGACTACAATCGCAGTTGATTCACTTAACCGAAGTGCGCGTAAAGATATAAAAAACTTTCTGATGAGAGAAAGAGGCAAAAGATTTAGATTGCTAAAACCCCTGAAGAAGCTGAAGTTAACGATAAAATTAGGCAAGAAGTGTGGAAGAAACAAACTAAGAAAACAAGATAAAATAACATCTTCAGAGCTTTGAAGAGAGTAATAAAGAAAACTAAGCGGTGAGCTTTTTACAGATTATTAGAAATCTGTAAGAATTAGTTTTAATTCCTTCCTTTGTTTTGTATTTTTCTTCAATTTCCCTTAGGAATGTCGAATCCTTGTCTATGTTAAAATCAGGAATGATAGGCGTATTTTTGAGGAGAAAGATTAAATCTTTCATATTAGCATAATATTCTACGGCATTGTACGAATCTTCCCTTAGAATTTTAAATCCTGAATTCTTAAGTTCTTTAATATATTTATTCATTAAAGCGCCCACAGGCTCTCCAAAAGATTGTCCTCTTCCAAAAATCTTTTTTATATTTTCCTTGTCTTTCTCTCCAACCTGCTGAGTTATGAATATTCCACCAGGTTTTAAGACTCGAGAAACTTCATTAGGATAAAACTCTGAATGCCTGCATATCACTACATCAAAGGATTCATTTTGAAAGGGCAAACTTCTCGCGTCAGCCAATATAAACTCAACATTAGACCTTCTTGACTTTAGCAAATTCTTCTCTGCTGTTTTTATCATACTCTCAGAATTATCAATACCTTTAGCTTCTTTAACAAAAGGAGCAATTTTCAACAAGATCTCTCCACCACCTGTTCCAATGTCTAACAAAAGCGCTTCCTTATTAACATATTTCTTCACAAGATCAACATAATCCCATTTCTCACCTAGGGTTTTGGTTCTTTCTGCAATATCACTAAAGTCCCAACCTATAACTGAACCAACTTTATCGTATAGTTCCTTGTAGCTCATAATACCAAGAACTCTTTAACTTATATAAATATTCCTTAGAAAACACATAAAGTAAAGAGGCACAATAAAAATAATCACTTAAATAAACAAAAACTCTTAAATAGTAATTAATATACTCAACCCTTGGGGGTTTTATGTTTTATGAGCGGGGAAGAAATCAAAATAACTTATGATACTTTGTTTGATATCTTGAGGAGGGAGAAGGACAGGAAGGACCTTCAAAAGCTAGACGAGAATTTCTTCGCAAATGTAGCTTCTTATTTCAACGACAAAAAAAGCATTCTTGAGAAGATAGATAATTACTCTGAGGATGAGGCGGACAGGATTAAAACTCAAATCCAAAACGCCAAAAGGATAGTTAGAGAGATTTATAATGCTCGAGAGAAGAAGATTGTCGAGAAGGCGATTATCAAAGCAAGGACAAAGTCTGACATCATAACAACTGAGAACATGCTCGATGAGGAAAAGGAGCTTTTTAACAGTCTAGTTGAAATCCTGTCGAAGGAGCGGGATAATGTTTTAAGCAAGATTATCAAGGGCGATAGGATTCCCAAGAAGGTGAAGGAAAAGCAGGAAGTAAAGAAGAAGGGAGTCCTTGTCAGATTCTTGGTTCAAATTCCAGAGTTTGTCGGTATGGATGGAGAAAATTACGGCCCATTTAATCCTGATGAGATTGCCTTGCTCCCTGAGAAGATAGCAAACATACTAATAAATACTGACAAGGCAGAGGCTATTGAAAGCAGGGATTAATAGCAAAACTTTTATAAATAAATATTCAACTTCATGAAAATCATGGCTTTAATGCCTCCGTAGCTTAGTAGTTATAGCGGCGGACTTGTAATCCGCAGGTCGGGGGTGCGAATCCCCCCGGAGGCTCTTTTTATTTATTCTACTCTTTCAGATACTCTTTTAAACAATCAGTTATTTCAACTATTTATGAGCAAGGCTTTCTTCGATTCAAGATACAAAGCGATGGGAGGAAAGATTAAGAATGTAAGGTTGAGAGATTCTTTTAGAGTCAACACTTTAATAGCTGACGATGATAAAGTTATATCTTCCTTGAAAAGCAGAGGAGTTATAGTCAAGAAAGTCCCTTTTTTAGAGCATGCTTACTTTTATTATTCAAACTTTTCGTTGGGCTCAACGCCTGAATTCTTGTCGGGGCAGATTTACATTCAAGATGTTGCCTCAATGCTGCCCGCCGTCGTTTTAAATCCATCAAAGAAAGACAAGGTCTTAGATATGTGCGCTTCACCAGGTTCTAAAACAACTCAGTTAAGCCAGCTTATGTCAAACAAAGGATTGATTGTTGCTGTTGAGAAAAATCCTGCGAGGTTGAGCAGATTGAAGTTAAACTTGGAGAGGCAGTCATGCACCAATGTTGTTGTTTACAACAAGGATGTTCTAAACTTCAAGGGCGAGTTCTTATTTGATAAAATCCCGCTTGACGCCCCCTGCTCAGGAAATTACACCCAAGATAAAGATTGGTTTGACAAGAGAACTCTAGCTGGAATAATAGAAAACTCAAAGTACCAGAGGAAGCTCATCAAAAAAGCTTTTAATTTGTTAAAGCCGAAAGGAACTCTTGTCTATTCGACCTGTTCATTAGAGCCCGAGGAGGACGAGCTCGTCGTGGATTATGCTTTAAAGCTTGGGTTTAAATTAAAAC
>WAPY01000058.1 GCA_015520525.1 Candidatus Woesearchaeota archaeon | reverse complement strand
GATTATAATAGATAAAACTATGAAAGCCATAATGGATTCCATCATTTGCATCTGAGCCTTCTTCATTATAAGACCTCATAAGTTAATAAGTTAATAAAGGGCGGGACAGGATTCCTCCTTTAAAGCTTCATTATCCAAGGATAAAGTTTTTTGAGCACGCCAAAGGTTTGGTGCGTAAGTTTGAATCTTCTCAACTGCATCTAAAAACTGCTTGTTTGAAAAAGATGGATAATCAACAACATCAATCAGCTTAAGAATGTTTATTGCCACATTTGAGTCAGTTATGACAGATGAGGAATAAGAAATACAATCTGAAGATATTGACGGGTTAGAAGATGCTCTCACATTAATTTCTTTAAGCTTTCCAGAATAAACCTTTAAAACATACTCTGATGAAGCAAGAAGCCTCACTAAGTTGCATGATGCAACATCATAATCAGAGCAGGTGTAAGCTGTTAAAAGTTCATAATTAAAGTAAGGCAAAGAACCTCTGCTGGATATAATTCCTGAACTTGACTTTGAATAAAAGGTTACATTACCAAATTCTCCATTTTGATAAGGCGACACTTGATAAATATTTATGTTGAAATGATTAAGCTGATTAAGATTAGAGGTGGGATCTTCAAAGCAGATTAAACTCAAAGGAGCATCGCCGAATGACTTTAATGCCGAAGCAGCATCATTAAAATTGTCCTCCTCAAGAACTTTAAGATGAACAGAGAGGTTTAAGTCTGATGGGAGCAACGCTTCTATTTTGGAAACAACCCTGCTTTGAACATCATCATTCTTGTCGTAAACAAAAACAAAAACAGTTCTTGGATCAACTAATGAGATTATGTTGTTTGAGATCATAGGAAATTTGAAAGGGTGAGAGAACATAAGCCATCTTCCCGTGGTAGATGTTATTGAATCCTTTGAGAAAACGTAGATGGGAAGCTGTTGAGACTCGCTTATTTCTAAGCCTTCACATGAGTTCTTAATAGTTCCTCCGAAGGTTTGAATGACCGTCTTAATATCTCTTGAAGAAGCAGTTGCCTCAATATTAGTTTTTATGAGGCTTGCTATTCTCAAAGTTAACTTCTCATTACTTATACTCTGATGGATAGAGACAATCCTATACGACAAAAGGAAGATAAAGGCTCCAACAATCAGAACAAATATCCAAGTCATCTGCGACGCCAGCACTGCCTTCTTATTCATAAAATCACCTTTTCTTCCTGCTGTTATCTTTATGTTTAGTCTTGTGCGCTACTTTAACCTTCTTTGTTTTATCAGACCTGCTCCCACTTAACTCTCTGTCCCTGCTTATAATCTTATCCAACTCTTTATCACTGCTTTCTGACGCAAGTTTGTTAAGTTTTTCCTCAAAGTTTCTTACCTTAGCATGACTGCTTAAAGAGTCTAACTTCTCCCAAACATCCTTACCTTTTATATGAGAAGGAGCAAGCAATTTTAATGGAAGCTCAACCTCCAACTCGTCCCTTGAAGAAGGCGACTTAACTTCCTGCCTAAGCTCCTCAATAGGGTTCTCTTTTTTCTCTGGAGGTTTAGTTGACTTTTGTGATTTTTGCTTGTCCTCATGTGAAATACCTTTAGGCTTAACTCCTAAAGATCCTGAACCGCCAAAGGCGCTTAGTATTCTTCTCTTATCCTCATCAATACGAGCCTTTTCTCTTATACGCATGAGTTCTTCTTTAGATAAATTATGGGGAAGAATCTGTTTTTTCGGATTAACAATCTTCTGAGTTGGTTGAACTTCCTCTTTCTGATTCAAATTAAGCTCTTTAGTTTTATTAATACCCTTGTTTATCTTTGATTTCTTACTGTTCTTTGAAAGAACAATGTAAGCTCCAGCTCCCAAGCCTAAAAGCACAACAATCAAAAGAAGCCAAAGCCACCATGATGAACCTCTTTTTTCCTCACAAGTCCAAGTGTTTGGATTGCAAAAGTTAGACTCGCATTGAGAATCATCCGCGCAACTTGAACCATCAGGAAGCTTTTTAGCGGTAGGAGGTTGTGTTTCCTTCTTGGCACACAAGTATGTGTCCTTATCGCAATAACCTGAAGAACAATCACTGTTAACATCACAGCCTTCTCCAAGTGGGCAAGGCTTGCAGGAACCCCCACAATCAACATCCGTTTCATCACCGTCCTTTTTGTTATCAGAACAATGATCAACGGGAGTCTCACACTTGTTTATTGTTCCGTTGCAAAAGTTTGATGCACAGTCAGAATTCTCACTGCAGGTGCCGTTGTCAGGAACTAAGCAAATTCCTTCACTGCATGTCAAATTATCTAAACAATCAGAGTTGTAAGAACATTCATGACCCTTGGTAGCTAAACAAGTGCCGTCAGAGCACATATCACCAGAAACACAGTCAGAATCATTCAAGCATTTATAACCTGCAGAGCATGGGGCACATGGACCTCCGCAGTCAATATCAGTCTCGCCATGATCTTTAGAGCCGTCTGAACAATAATCCACAGATTTATTACTTGGCTCGCAGACATGAGTTGTCGCATTACAAATATTAGAGATGCAATCTGAATTTAACTTGCAGGTTTGATTAACCTCGCATGTAGCACCACAAGAACCGCCACAATCTAAACCTGTTTCTCCAAGATTTGGCTGGAAGTAACCATCAAAACAGTGATCGTAAACTGCGCTTTTATTTATAAAGATTGGTTCAGTTGTATTAAAACCGGAGGACATTCCAGCAAAATCCCAAACTCTCGCCCTAATAAAATAAGTCATGCCATAAATTAAGATGTTACCGCCAAGGTTGAGCCAATGAATATTATCATCATAAGGATAAGTTCCGTGGAAGAGTATGTTGTTAGGATTATTGTATAAATCTTCGGTGTAATTGTTAGGGCTTCCTTGATAAACATAATAATCAACATACTTAACGCCCGACTCTGGATCAGACGCTTTAACTTTCAACCACAAATAATTTGTCATATTAGATTGGTGTCGATCCTTGAAGGGAGCGAGACCGCTGATGTAAGTTATGACCGGTGGGGAGGAGTCATAGTAGAGGGTAAATCTTCTACTTATACGGTTCCCTGAATTATCTGTGCATTCTATATTAAACACATGCTTTCCTTTTTTATCTAAGGTTACCTGCGATGAGAAGAAGTAAATATTGCTCGATGAAAAGAAATTAACAGTTCCTCCATCAACAGTGTAAGAACAGTCCTTCATGGGTTCAGTGGTTTCTATCTTAAAAGCAAAACTTGATGAGGAAACACGATTTGAAGAGGGAGAGAGTATATGGATAAATGCTTTGGTTACTGTAAAAGAGAAAGAAGCCGAGCCATATTGATAAGAAGATTCATTCTTAACCGCTCTACACACTATCATGTAATCATATTTTCCTGGACTGGACTTATAAAAGGTAAGAGAATGAAAGGTATCCGATGAAAAATCTCCCTCCTTAACGCCTGAATGAGTATAAAAGAATTGAAGACTGTCCTCAAATAATTGTTTATAATCAGATGATGCACTTGAAGAAGTAACCAGCTTACACACAGAAGGGAGATTCGTGCTCGCTTTAACAGTGATGTAAGTGCCCTCATTCGAAAATTCTTTTGACACCCCATTTACAGTAACCTGTAGGACTGGGATCTCAGATGAGTTCACAATTTTATATTTTTTCTCGAGATTGTCCGTTGAGTTATAACAATAAACTGATAAAAGGTAATTTCTCCAGAAACCAGATATATTAAGATTAGACAAAACAAACAATTTATAGAATGAATAAAGATTATCAAGGTTAAACTCTGTCCAATAATGATGACCTACAGACTCAGAAAACCAGGATTGGTTACAAGAAGATACAGCCAAAGAAGATTCTACCTTTAAGTTCAACAGGGAATCGTCCTTTAAAGCTGAATTACTTAAGGGAATAGTATGGTTTGACGCACTAACAGGATGAGGATAAAGTAAATAGAAATCTACGCCCTTTTTGTTGAGACCGTTAACAACAAAGAATTCTTTTGAGATATTCATGGAATCATACCAAAATGTAACATTAACTTTGCCTGCTTTCTTAGCAGTGATAGAAAGAGCACTTGGATTAACTGATAATATATCTGATGAAGAATAGGACACAGTAACTTTATTTGGAGATACCATTAAACATGAAGGCGGGTTGGAACCTACAACACACTCCTTTAGAGAAAACTGCTCTGTCTGACCAACCAAAAGGTTACTGCCAGCTGTTAAGTTCAAGTAATAATCAACTATAGGAGTTGTATAATACTTAAAAGGTAGAGATGACCTGAATGTATTCCCATATTTTGGCACAGCAACTGAGACTTCAATGAGATTGTCACCCTCCTTTAATTTTGAAGGGGGCACAGACAAGGAGAAAGAATTTCCAGGATCTGCACCTGAAAGTCCGGAAACTAAATCCCCATTCAAGTAAACATGAACATCATTAAAAGCAACAGGTTCAGAAGTGCGAATGTTAAAATTGATGTTCTTACCCTGCACAGGAATATTGCATGAGGAACTTTTATCAGTGCAGTAATGAGTGCTGTTGTCTTCTCCAGAATAAGAAAGGGACAAGGATATTGAGAAATTGTTAAGCTTAGTTGTGAAAGGAATAAGCTTGTTAATTCTTGAAAGTTTTCCTGAAGCGCTATCATTGACACTAAAACAAGAAACATTAATTACATTTAAACCGACAACTCCCGTGCTAAGATAAGAATGATGAATTAAATCGCTTGTTCTTTGGATATTATTTAAAGATTCCACATTATTCTCATGGTTGGACATGAACCCAAGAATTTGAGTATCATTAAGAAGCTCATACTTGCATACAGAAGGCACGCTTGTATTAACAAAGAATTCTACATTAAACAAGCCTCTGTTGTCGCTATTTGAAGCAGGATTTGGAATAACATCATAATTTAGAATCTTAAGAGCATAGTTGGCATTGTCTTCGCTCTCAATTAGATACTTCTTGACAAGCGTTCTTTCTTCATCAGAGCAGGTCATAGTTATTGGAACAGCAGAATCAACCTGAAGATTACGATAAGTGATAAAACCACTGCTATCCGGCCTCAATGAAGATTCAACACCATTAACAGAAAGATTGCAATTAACATTAGAATACTCACCTTGAAATGCAAAGGTAAAATTGTAACTCTTGCTCAAAGTTAATAAAACAAGATTGGAATCCTTTGATTCAGACAAATAATAATCTGATAAAGGTTTAGGTTGGATCAAACTAAATCCCCAAGGAGAATTAAGAGAATTATTAACAGAAACAACCATGCTGTCGGATATGTTAGTGCCATTGCCGTTAACCTCCCAAATAGATAAATTAAAAGAACCGGGAGTTTTCCCCACAACAACACAGCCATTATTAGCATCACAAGAGCATGACGCCACAGCAGAATTGTTAGTGAAACAATGGAAGCCTGACGCAACAGGATAATAACTTGTTCCGTCAGAAAAGGAAGAAGCTGCTATGATTCTTCTTGAATCTCCAACTTTAAAGTTAGCAAAAGTTGAGGAATCAATGCTGAGAGAAGTCAACAGTTTCTTAACTGTTGTTATCTTGAACTTTTTAACCAAACTTGCTTTCGTGTCCAAGTAAGTGTAATTGAGAAGAAAAGAGTAAGTATGTCCGTAAGTTAAATCATGGTTAATCTGAAAATCGAAAGCAGTTCCTACTTTCTCACTTCCAGAACAAGCTGGGTAACAAGTTAAAGTAAAATCCACCGCTCCACCGGAAGAGTTTAAAATGCTGTAACCTGTTAAATTTGCTGTAACCCCCATAAAATCCACATGGATATCCGGCCTCAAATCCGCAACGGGAGTAATATCCTCCGCTAAAGAAATGTTAGAAATAAAAGTAATAAAAACTAAAAATACAATTAATCCAATCACCCCTTTTTTAATTAGGACATTACTCATATTCTTAACTGCTAATTCATGAACTCTTAGCACCAAAATGTATAATTGGAGTTACCTGAGCAGGAACTACCTTAAAATAGCCTCCCTCAATCTCAGAACTATCTACTTTACCACCATTCAATTCACTGTCTGTGTCAAAATAACCAATCATTATAAATTTCTTATTATTGACAAAATCATTTAAAGATAATGGAATATTCAATAAATATGTTGAAACATTCTTGTTGCCAACAAGCTCAGAAGACACATACTTAAGATAATACCTGCCAACAACATGATAGTTGCCATACTTTCCAGTTGTGTTCAGCACAATCACAGACACATTTTTCATTGAAACAGTCTTGTTAAATGAAAGGGTCACATTGTAATTTGTATCTGCAAACAGGATAGGATAATTCCCATAATGGTCCTTATCCATTTTAGCCTTATTAACGGTTATGTTAATTAAGGGATTATAAATGAGATTCAAAATAGTGCTGTAGGATATACTTGAACCCTCATCTGAGCAATTAATTATGATATTGTAATTTCCTAACAAGTTAGAGAGTATCAAAGTTTTTCTCAACTCTTTAGGATTATTTAGGTCATTGAATAATACATGTCCATTAACCTCTTTTCCTGAGTCTGTTAAGTTGTAGGAACAAACAGCTTCTTTAGAAACTCCAACAGTAATTTGAACATTGAATTTATCAGAAGATTTATTGATAGCCTTATTGACTTCAAAATCATTGAAGTAAAGCCCTGACTTCACATAATAAAAGTCAACAACTTTGGGCAGGCTTGGAACTCCATACTTATCCTTTACATAGATAACCATATGATACTTACCTCCAAACGACGACGACTTAACACTGTCTGGGAGATAAACTCTCAATGTATTTCCTTCAATACTCCAACCTTGATCTTTCTCAGCTCTCTCAGGGCAAGCCTCCTGCTTAAATACTGAATAGAATACTTGTCTTATTGGATAATTTGAATTAACATTAAAAGACAAGTAAGGATGATCATTAGATAATCTTAAACTCGATGAAGCCAGCGATAAAGTCGGCCTCGAACGGTCAGATAAACAATTTATCTTATCAGAACCTGCTAAGGAAGAACAATCAGCTATATGATTATCGTCAGCGTCCTTAACACATTTATTATCCTCCCACTTGCACAAGCCAATATTGCAAGCATCCGTTGAAATGATTCTTGGAGATTCAGAACAAGAGAACTCAACAAAGTTTATGATGCTGTCATCTTCCTCATTAGAACAGTCCTGCGGGCAGTTGCAACTGTTCTCGTGATACTGCTTCTCACACAAACCATCACCGCAATGATTAGAACAAACACCCTTGTTCTCAAGCAAGCAGGAGCCCGATGAGGAATCATACAAAGGCAGGAATGTCAATCCAGGACAGCATTTTGTTCCTGAATCAACAACAACATTATCTCCTGCGCAATTATGTCTGGTGGGAATTATCCCCTCGCATGTGTCTTTAGTCTTGTAATCAGAACATGCTGAGTTCTCATCACAAGAAACACAAGAAGTTCCGTTCATAAAACAGGAACCTAAATAAGAGCAGTCTTCAGCGGAGCAGTTCATGAAAAGAGAGTTGCATTCTGAACATTTATTATTCGGTTTTTCATGAGCAGGCAAGCAAAGACCTTTATTAAATTCTTTATTTGTCGGCTCCCAATAGCAGTCTAAGCCACAATTATTATCGTCGCAAGCTTCCTCTGATTTAAAGTCAGAACAGGTCTTATGAGCACAGTTGTAGCAAATATCTAAAATCGTATTTGAAAAGTCATAGTAACAGTAATGATTGTCGGCTAAGCAGGAGTCTTTAGAATAAGAGAGACCTAAAGTTCCCCCTAAGCTAGTGCAATCAACCTTCGGAACACACTCAGTCAAATAATTTTTAGTTGGAGCGCAAATGAAATCTCCAAGCAGAGAACAATTTGAGGGGTTTCCCCTCCCTCCCTCAATAGGTTCCAATTTGTTGTTTGTATCGCAAGCGCCTCTGAGGACAGCTCCAGGAGGGTTTACAGAATTTAAACCTTTATTATAACAGAATTGATGTCCTGGAATCTGACCAGCACAGATTTTGTCACCTGAATATTTTAAGACTGTTAAATTCTTCTCAGTTCCATTTGATAGTTTAACAGTTAGAGAATAATTGTATGTTTTGTTCCACTCTGTGAAGTCATCAGTGTAAGATGACTTAGAAGACATATCTCCTATAAACTGCCTTCCTTTAAACAAGGAAATAGAATCCACTTGACCCTCACAGGTATAAGGAACATACCAATACAATTTAATCCAAGGTTTTCCTTGAACATTAGATGCTTTGAAGGTTACAGAAGAGATGTCGCAACGGGATATTCCTTTGGTTAAAACAAATGTTCTGGTATGTTTGTTTTGGGATATCTTGATAAATCCTTTATAAGGAGAATAACCTTCGTGAGCCACTAAAAAGGAATATTTACCAGAGGGAAGGTTGAATGAGAAACCTCCGGAAGAATTGCTTTTTGATATAAAAGAGCTTGAGCCATCATCAGCGAAAAAGATTATGAGAGCATCACTTATTGGATTTCCATTCTTATTTTTTACTAAACCATTAAAAGTGATAAGACTGTTAAGAACTTCGTTGTTGTTCTGGTTTTCTATATTTGATAAGCAGTATCCTGAATCTTTATCACAAGTTAATCCGTTAACTCCCCCACAGGTATCATCGCACTTTGAACAATCAGCAACAAACTTTCCTGAGCTTTGATTGCATCTGTATATTGAGCCTTTAAGGCAATTATTCTCATCAAAAAGGTCTGCACTCAACTTAGTACAGTCAAAGGAAGAGAGAATTGATGGGGAACACTCCCGTTGGGATACGCCTGGAACAAAGACAACTCCATTAAAGGAGGAGTCCGAGCCGATAATATACTGACAGTGACCTAAAGTAGTAAAAGAGGATAATGAAATCGAACCAGACTTATAAATACAACAACCTTCTCTTATCATGTTAAGATTACTACAAGAACCTGGATACTCAACATAATTCTTTGTATTTAAGCGTTGATTTGATGTAAAATAATACTCAAAATTAGGGCTCATATAACAGTACTGCTCGTTTGAACCTGAACTGCTGGCAGAAACCCCCTTTGCAACAATGAAAACAGAAAACAACAGCATTATCAACAAAGCAAATTGGTTCATTATCCTCTTAGACATTTAAAACACCTCTTCAATAAACAAAATTTTCTCTTATTTAAAGCTTTCTACACAAAATAGTTATTATGAGCATTTAACCTTCAGTGTTTGCGGGTATGATTTAATTTTGCCGTCATAAGCGGAAATCGTCCACTTTGAACTTGTGCAAAGTTTATTATCAACGGTAAAAGTTAACTGATGAAGAGCATTATTAACATCCAGCATCAGCTTATCCTCGTCAGGATCAAAAGCACAAGTTGTAAAATCAAGCTTGTCCCCTTTCTTGACGGTTATGCTATCTGAAGTTATTGCATGTCCGTTAAGCTTGGCGCATTTTGACTTGGTTAGATTAATGAGAACAGGATGCCTATTCTGCCTCAAAAAGTAAAGAACAACTGGCTTGTTCATACTTGGGTCTTGAAGTGTCGAATTAACAATCATAATTGAATATCCTGCGTGATTGTTATTACCCGCTTCATTGTAAGGTAGAAGAGATATTTCTTTTGGCGGATGGCAAACTGAGTTGAAGGAATTAACATCAAAAGTTAGATTGTGGATGTCATTGTTGACAAAACACTCCGCTGACTTATACATGCTGCCAAAAGGAATATTAACCGTCGAAGTAAAAGAGGTATACTGATGATTATACGCTGATAAGGGATATTTTAATATGAAAACTACATTCTGTTTATTAAAACTAACTGAGACTGAAGGCTCGCCAACCAAGTGAACATTAGCATTCTTAAATTCCTGCTTTACTTTCTCCAAATCAAAACATTTCTGAAAATGATTCATCACATAAGCCCGCATATTATCCTGAACAGTAACCGTTGGAAAACCTGGAAGTATGTCTGAATGAGACAGGTAAGGGAACACGAAAACACCATAAGTTGAAGTTTCAACATTATTCGGCTCCAAAATCCAATAAGCTCCTCCGTATTTAAGTCCATTAATGTTTAAGTTGGCAACACGAACACCAAACAAAGAATAATCATCAGGTGTTAGACCGCCTTGAGACTTGAAGATGTAACCTCCCTGCTGTCCTGCAAGATAAACAGCGTTTTTAGCTGATGAATCCAAACAAGTCTGAATCATGGAAGGTATTGAATTTGACAGAGTGCTGGCAGTTTGATTTTTTACCTGAGCAACTGACCTTTGAGATTTAATGTTATTGACAACCAATAAGGCTAACCCTACAAGAACCACAACCACTATGGCAACAATTACGAATATAAACATTTGAGCCTTTTTTGAACTAGAACAGCCCACAACAGCACCTCTTTTTAAATTTCATAACCTTCTCTAATTATAAAGTTTTCTATTAACAATTTAACGATAAGTTTTTATAGTTTTTAAATGATGTTAATTCCATGACAAATAAGGAAAATAACTTAAAGTTGACCGCAGGGTTGGAAATTCACCAGCAGTTAGACACTCACAAATTATTCTGCAACTGTCCTTCTATAATAGTAGATGACAAGAAGAAGCCGGACCTCATAGTTGCAAGAGAGTTAAGAACACAAGCAGGCGAAGAGGGAAGCGTTGATAAAGCGGCAAGTTTTGAAGTAAGCAAGAAGAAAGTATATGAGTACCATTTTTATGGAGAAAGCTGCTGTTTGGTTGAATTAGATGAAGAACCCCCTCACGAAATAAATCAAGAGGCGCTAAAAATCTCACTGCAGTTCTCAAAAATGGTAAACGCAAGGATAAACTCAATAGTACAAGTGATGAGGAAGACAGTTGTTGACGGCTCAAACACGAGCGGGTTCCAAAGAACTGCGTTGGTTGCAATGAATGGAAGTATAAATGTTGAAGGCAAGAAGGTGAGAATACCAACAATATGTTTAGAGGAAGACGCCGCCAAAATTGTTGAAAAAGACAAGGATAAAACAGTTTACAATTTATCAAGGTTAGGAATACCTTTAATTGAAGTTGCAACAGCTCCAGACCTGCACTCTCCTGAAGAAGTTGAGAAAACCGCTGAGAAGATAGGATTGTTGCTGAGAAGTTTAAAAGTTAAGAGAGGTTTAGGAACAATAAGACAGGATGTTAATGTGTCTATAGAAGGAGGCAGCAGAGTTGAAATAAAGGGAGCCCAAGATTTAAAATCTTTAAAAGAAATCGTCAGAATAGAAGCAGAAAGGCAGAGAAAACTTCTTGAGATAAAAGAAGAATTAATGAAGAGAGGATTTAAAGGAGTAAATCCAAAGATAAAAGACTTAACAAAATTATTTAAGAAAACAGAATCAAAGCTGATAAAAAACTCAATAGATAAAGGGAATTCTGTGCTGGGATTTAAAGTTGACAAGTTCTCCAAGCTAATAGGAAAAGAAATCATGCCTAGCAAGAGACTTGGAACTGAACTCGCAATGCACGCAAAACTCTACGGACTGAAAGGCCTCCTCCATTCGGATGAACTCCCTAATTATGGAATAACAAATAATGAAGTGGAGGACGTGAAAAGAGAATTAGAATGCAAAGAAGAAGACGCATTTATACTTATAACAGGAGAAAAAGAGAAGGTTATGAAAGCGATAGACGACATTATCAAAAGAATAAATTACTGCACGGTTGGAGTTCCGCAGGAGGTAAGAAAAGCAGAAAAAGACAACACAACAAGCTTCTTAAGGCCCATGCCTGGAGCGGCAAGAATGTATCCGGAAACAGACATCCCGTTAACCAGACCAAACAAGAATATAAAAGTTCCAGAGACAATATTTGAGATTGAAAAAAGATACATAAAAGAAGGATTAAATAATGAACTGGCTCACAT
>WAPY01000057.1 GCA_015520525.1 Candidatus Woesearchaeota archaeon | reverse complement strand
TCACAACACTTAAATAATCTTTTTTAACTTCTCTTATCATGCTAGTCGGTGTTGTTGGAAAACCTAATGTAGGAAAATCAACCTTTTTTAAGGCGTTGACTTTGGCTGATGTTGAAATCGCCAATTATCCTTTTGCAACCATAAAACCAAATAGGGGCGTTGCTCATGTTAGAGTAAAGAGAGTTGATAAGGAATTTAACACAACTGCAAATCCAAGGGTTGGTTTCCTTAAAGGAGATTATAGATTTGTTCCTGTTGAAGTTATGGATGTCGCCGGCCTCGTGCCTGATGCTTATAAGGGAAAAGGAATGGGCAACCAATTTTTAGATGACTTAAGGCAGGCTGATGTTTTGATTCATGTTGTAGACGCATCAGGCTCAACCAATATTCAAGGAGAACCTGTTCCGCCTGGAACTCATGACCCTATTGAGGATGTTAAGTTTTTGGACAACGAACTCGACATGTGGTATTTTCAAATATTAAAAAAGGGTTGGGATAGGTTCAGCAAGAGGGTTACTCTTGAGCATAAGGACGCTGTCAAGATGGTTGCCAAGCAGTTTTCGGGTTTGGGGGCTGATGAAGACGATTTTAAGGATGTGATTAAATCTTTGGGGTTGAGCGAGAATTTAACTGAGTGGTCTGACGACGACTTATTTAATCTGGCTTCAACATTGAGAAGGAGAACCAAGCCTATTATAATAGCTGCCAACAAGATGGACATTCCCATAGCATCTGAGAACATAAAAAAGCTTAAGGAGGCGTTTAAAGATTATAAGATAGTTGGCTGTTCCGCCGAGGCTGAACTTGCTCTTAAGGAGGCGGATAAGGAAGGTTTAATTGATTATGTTCCCGGCGACTCAAAGTTTATTATACGAGATGAGTCAAAGCTTAATGATAAGCAGAAGCGCGCTCTGGATTTTATTCAGAAGAACATACTTGACAAGTTTGGAAGCACGGGAGTTCAGCAGGTCATTGATACCGCTGTTTTTGACCTCTTAAAGTATGTTGCTGTTTTTCCCGGCGGGGTTCACAAGCTCGAGGATTCTGAGGGGAGGGTTTTGCCGGATTGTTTCTTGATGCCTCCAAAATCCACTGCTCTGGATTTCGCCTACAAAATTCACACGGACATTGGGAATAATTTTGTCACAGCGATAAATGTAAGAACGAAGAAGCCCGTCGGTAGGGATTATGTTTTAAAGCACAGGGATGTTGTTGAGATTATGACGAAGAATTAAGAGGGTTACTTCTGTTTTTTCTCTTTCATTACGCTCTTAACAGCTTCCTTGAATTTGTTGACAAAGATGTCGAAGTCTTCAACCTTTATTGAGGCGCCGCATGCGTGGTCGTGGCCTCCTCCATAGCCTCTTATTCCCTTCAACGCTTCTTTAAGTATGGGAGGCAGTTTAAGATATTTCGACCTTATACTGCACCTCACAAAGCCGGATTTTTCCCTGCCGATAATATTTATTTTATTTGGAAACTTGTGAAGGAGTTCGTTGCTCAATTCTCCTGTGAAGCTCATTTTCTTTCCGGGATATGTGAACACTATGAAATTCTTTCCCTGCTTTGACTTCATCGCCGATGAGAGAAGCTTCTCATACTCCTTTTCAACTTTCAAGAATCTTTTGTATATGAATCTTCCTTTTGGAGTCTCCTGATTCATTATTTCATAGGGTGTTTGCACTCTTGTGAGTATCTTTATTGATTTCATAACCTCTTGAGATTTGCCTTTAAGTGAGAAGGAGAATATCCTGCTCAACCTTCCAAGAGGAGATTCAAACAGTAAATCTCCTGGATCCTTATACTTTCTTGGTAGCAGGTCTGGGTAGAGCTTTTTGAACATAGGAGTTAAGTCAGGCGGTATGTACCAATCACCCACTATGCCTGTCATCGCTATCCATAAGTCCTGCTTGACAACTCTGTAGGCCCAGTAGCTTGTTGGCCTGTTGTCTGAATCATCCTCAATTCGCGGGTTGAAGTAATGAGCCCCTTTAAGTTTTATCACAGGATGATGGTCCAGTATAATTATGTTCTTGCTGACGCATCCATCGACAAATTCTTGAGTTGTTAGTGGTTTATCCAAAACGAAAACAGTATCTGCGTAGTATTCATTCGCCTTTAGAGCATATTCCTCCTTAAGCATTGGACTTGATTTTACTATCACTCCCTTTCCTTTCTTGGCGTATCTGTAAAACAGCAGGAAAGAACTCAAACCATCAGGATCGTCGTCAAAAAAGAATATGGGTCTTTCTGACTCATCAAGAAACCTTCTTATTTTTTTCAAGTTTTCTTCTGATATTGCCATCACTGACCTCCCAATACTGTGTTTGAACTGCTTTCTTTGTTCGGTATTATCCCGTAATAATTCATGAGGAAGTATTCTTGAGCTCTTACTAAATCAGCCCCATAGCCTCTTATTATGACACAGTAATCGTCATATGTGACTTTTGGATGGTCATACTCTTGGTCTAAGAATATTGTTGCTTTCTTTTCCTTGTTGGCTTTCGTGCAGTTTATTATCTCAATTGTTTTATTGTTAATGACGCATTCTGTTGAGTTTCTCGTGCATGCTGGTTTGACTACTTTTCCAAAGAACTCCGACAGCCCTATCGCCAAGTCCGCGGCTGCAACAGCATCGTAGGATAAGTTTTTTCCGTAAGGATCAAATGTCACAAATACATCTGATGAATTCATAAAATTATAGCTTAGTTTTCCCTGCTGTTGTATGTCTTTTAATTGTGTTGGGTTGAAGTGGAACATCCACTCTGCAGGCTTTCCTCTCCAATTTTTCACATTTAAGTTCCAAAGCATTCCCGCCTTATAAAAGTGGTAATTGTTGAATAGAACATTGTTCGCCTCCCATCTCTTATGTTCTATAAACTTATACGCTCCAAATATAGCAATAATCAGAACTGCAACCACCAGTCCAGTTAGGAGTATTGCTTTCTTATTCCTCAATTTTTTACTCCACAATTTCCTTTCCTTTTTCTTTTTGCCTTCCGCCATTTTGATATGATTAACTTAATTTTTCTTATTGTTGTTGCCTGTGTTTTATTATTTAATTCATTATTCCATAAAGCGCGTACCTTATTCTATCGCCAACGGCTATCATTTCTTGCGGTGTTGTTGCTTCGGCTATTATGCATGTGCCGTTCAAGTAAATTTTTGTCTCATTTCCCTTTTTAAATTCTAAAACAGGCATGTATTTTGAACTTTTATTGCAGGTTACTGTTGTCAGATTATACCTTCTGTCTGGTTTTGTTATCCCTTCCCATAATTGTATGTTTTTTGACAGGAAGTCATAGCCTAATGTGAATCTCACAAAGTCCGAAGCTTGAAGCATGTTCTCAGTCATGTTTTCAGGGTCGAATGTTAAGAGCACGAGTTTTGAGTTCAACAGTCTCGTCTTTATAAGTGGAGACATATTTATGTTTGTCAACGATGCCGGGTAGTATGAGAAATAAACAGTTTTTCCGTTTATTTTAGTCGCCCATCTCCCTTTTACCTGCTCAAAGCGGTGCTTGTTGAAGGTGTATTGGCTTGAAGGTGAGTTTCCTGCAAACATTAAAATACTTGATGCCATGAGAAAGGCTGTCACAAGCCCTAATATTACTTTAATTACTCTCTGCCTCTTTTCCTCGGCAAGTTCCGCCCTTGATTTCCTTTTGAGTTTTTCCTTTAAATTTATTTTTTTGCCCATTCAAACACCTTCTTTTGGTTGTTCCAAGCGTATTTTAAAAGCTTTTTGTTGTTTTGAAGAATTACCTGCTGAGTGTAACTGAGCATAATGAAGAAAAAATAAAAAGAAAATAAAAAAGTAGGGGAGGCTTTTATTTTTTTGCGGAATTCTAATTTGATTCCCCTACTCGCAAATAAAAAGCGAACATGAATAGTAACTTAAGTAACTAATTTTATAGTTACATTAATGTCAGCAGGATTTTTCCCTTTTTAAACACTCTTACTTTGCCTCCTGATTCTGAGACTACAACTGCTATTGAGTTTGTGTGTTTTGTTATTGCTGCCGCGCACCTATGCCTCGTCCCAAAACCTCTGAGTCTTTTAACTTCTGGAATATCTGTATCAACTGATAAGTATGTTCCTGCTGATATGAGCAGTCCATCTTTGCTTATTATGAAGACTCCGTCAAGCTGTGCGAAGTTTTTCACGGTTTCTTTGAGCTCGGGGTCTGTGATCTTAAGCACTTTATCAGGATATCCGCTGAATGGGTTGAGTATCATCTGTTTTGTGTATTCTTTAAGTTCTTCCGGCTCTCCTATTACAAATCCTGTGCCAACATGTTTTCCCTCTCTCCCCTCTCTTCCTATTTCCAAAGCAATGTTTATAACTGAATCAATAACCTCAGCTTTTATCTGTTCGTCAAGTTTGTAAATTTTTGTGTCGGCGAATAAGTTTTTAACATAAAAAACTGACAGGTTTCCTAATATCCCCGTTCCAAGCCCGTCGTCTAATGCTATTATGCTGTCCTCATTTGTTATAAAACCCCTTTTTATAGACTCAGCTATTATTGTCTTTATGGGTTTTGTTCCTAATATTATGGAGGGTTCTTCTTCAAGTTCAAACTCTTTCCTGTTGAATGCCAGCCCTTGCTTTTTGAATATTATCACTTTTAGTTTGATTCTTGCTTCTTCTTCATCCTTGCTTGCTCCAATAGTTTCAATGCTGACAATTGTGTTGGCTTTTATCTTGTTGGCGAGAACGGCGACAGCTTCTCCCAGAGCTTTATCCACTTCCTCCTTCCTTATGAAGTCTGTTATCTTTTTGTTTAAATTGTTCAAATTGTTCTTCTTCACAGAAACAGCTTTTATTTTCTTCTCGCTGACGCTTTTTAAAGCTATCGCGAATATTGAATTTTTGAGAGTGATAACATCTAAATTTGACCTCCTCGGCATTTTTACCTCCTCGAAACTTCTCTCGTCCAAAGCAGTCCTATCTTTGTTAGTTCTGTTGCGAATTTCTTGCTCAGCCTGTATGTTTTCTTGTAAAGGTCATAATCTATCAGCCCCATACTCTTCATTGGAGTTAATATTCTGTCGTAGAACTGCCTCTTATTGTATGATATTTTGAACTTTTTTCCTTTTAGTCCTGGCTCATCAATCATGCCGACAAGTTGGCCCTCATGCAGTTTTGTGGCGAAGAGGCTCATCTCAGTTTTGTTGACTTCTGACCCGTTGTCCTTCATGAACTGTACCAAAAGTTTTGCAACTATTACCTGTTGCTTCGTCGCGAATATTATTTTATAAACATCTTCCGGCAGGTTGAATCTGTCAAAGAGGATAACCATGCTTAAAGCAAAAACAAACTAATATATAAATGTTACTATTTTGTATACTGATATATTGTTTTTATTATATTATTTGTTTTACTTATCTGCTTTCTCTAAAGAAATCTGAGAGTATCTTCTCATAATCAACGCTTACAATAAGCTTCCACTCGTCCGGCATCAAACTCCTATAAATCTCATAAACATACCTTTTATCAAGGAAAATCAGCGCTCCAGAATCAGACTCGCTTCTTATGCACCTGCCAGCGCTCTGTATAACCTTATTCATAGCAGGAATTACATAACCGTAATTAAATCCTTGTTTGAATTTTCTGTCGTACTCTTCTATCAGTTTCTTCGTCTTTATATTAGGGGGAGGCAATGGAAGACCCACAACAACAACCGCCTTCAGCTTATTGGGTAAGTCTATTCCTTCAGAGAAGGATGCTCCTACAACTCCAAAGAGGATTGAATTATCATTTGATAAGAATTCTGATATTAACTCTGATTTCTCGCTCTTAGACATACGCCTATCCTCAATGAATGTCGGCCTTTTTGTAAGGTTCAAAAAGAACTTCGTAACTCTGCTCATCACATAGTAGCTTGGGAAGAAGACCGCAATTCTGCCGTTAACAGCTCGAGATATTCTCAATATGTGGACTGTTATTCTCTTGAACTCTTGCTCTGTTCTGTTCTCATACTTTGTCGTTGTCGATGGGATAATTAAGGTGAGTCTGTTTTCATCCGGGAAGGGGTTTTTGTATGATTTGAGAATTGGATCGCTGAATCCCAATATGTCTGCATACATGTTTAAAGGCTTTAATGTTGCGCTCATGAGAATTGTGCTGTAAGCGTTGTCAATTATTTCTTTCGACAGCAATGATGGGTCTGTGCAGAAGAATTCAAGTTCTGTCGAGTCTTGATTGTCCTTCAGTATGGTTATAAACTCTCTCTTGTCCTTGTATGCGTCAATAAGATTCAGAAAGTCTCCTATCCTACCTATGAAGCTTTTCCTCTGTTTTTTCCTTATGTCATCTCCAAAGTCGATAAAGTCAGATATGAGGCTGTCAACATCGTAATACTTTGACAAATAGGTCAATATTTCATCATTGCTTAAGAGAGTTTCTTTTGATTTGTCCAGTTTGTTTATCTCTCTCCTTTGAGTTAAAAAGAATTCTTTCAATGATCTCAGTTCATCCATTACATCCACATAAAATTTTTTGGCTTCTCGAACGGCGTATTCTATCGTTTTGTCGCTTATAACTTCTGAGAGCATACCTCTAAGCCTATCTGGAAGGTTGTGCGCCTCATCAACAATGATTATGGAATTTTCAAGCTGCGCGTTTATCTTCTCAAACAATTGTTCTCTTATACTGCTGTTGAATATGTGATTGTAGTCTGCAATTATCACATCTGCTTTCTTTGCCATCTGGCAGGATATTTCATACGGGCAGAGTATGTAGTCTTTGCAGAAGCTCCTCACGAACTCTGTCGTCCTCGGTTCTGATGATAAATGTTCTATAACTTGGACTGCTGTTTTGCTTAGAGTTTTATCCTTGTATGTGTTATTGTAGAATACGCATTTCTTATCCTTCCTTAAGGATTTGCAGTATTCATTAAACTCTGATGAGTACAAAGAGTCAACATCATCTAAGGCGCAGAGATGCTTCTTGCCGACTATGTTGGCGACTGTAATGTTCTTTCCCTTATTCTGATTTATTCTTCTCACAGTTTCTAAAACTATTTTATGCTGTGTATTCCTTGATGTTAAAAAGAAGATTTTTATTTTCTCACTTTTCGGTCTTTTCTTGTTCTCATCACTTTGAACATACAATGCTGGAGTTAAAACTCCCGCTGTTTTTCCTATTCCTGTCGGAGCGTTTATGAGTGTGTTTTTTCCCTTGCTTAAAGAATACAGAATATCGTTCATGAGGTCTTTTTGAAACTTTCTAACTTTATTGTGGGGGAAGAATTCTTTCATCCTGCCAAATGAATAATCAACCATAAAATTAGTGAATTGCAGTTATTTTAAACCTTTTATGTTATTGAGTTGTTATTTATTTTATTCTTTTGTCTGCTTCAAAGTTTTTATTCTTTTGTTTACATGCTTCTTTATTCTGTTAAGGGCGTTTTTTGTTATCTTAATAGTGTTCCCCACTATGTTGAAATTCCAGAGAACCGCATCTATGTCCTTTATCTTGTTTCCGTATTTGCCGAAGTAGCATGTGGTTTCAAGAGAGTAATGCATAGGCTCGGGAGGCTCTTCCGCCGGGTATCCTATTGGGAGTATTGCTTGAACGCTTGCGAACTGCGGAATATCAAGTATCCTCTTCACAGCTTCCTCCTCAAAAGCTCCGACCCAGCACGCCCCTAAACCAAGCTGTTCTGTCATTAAGAGCATGTTTTCAATTGCTGCCGCGCAATTTTGGACTGCGTAAAATTCTTTTCCTCTCCTGCTGTAAAGTTTTTCTATCATCACATTATCTGAAAGGACAATTATAAAAATTGGAGCTTCTGTCATCCACTCTTGTTCTAAGCAGGCGTCTGCAAGCTCCTGCTTAACATTCTTATCTGTTACTATGATAAACCTCCAGTTCTGAACATTCCCCGATGAAGGAGCTAAGCTTCCTGCTTCAAGAATTTGGACTATTTTCCCCCACTCTACAGGAATATCTGAGAAATGCCTTATGCTTCTCCTTTTCTTAAGTATGTCAAACAAATTCATAGGTTGAACATAACTTTTGTCATTAATAAATTTATCTATTGTTTAATTGTTCTCACTGCAATTTTTTATTTTCTTATAAACTTCTAAAATATTTTCCGCCCTGCAGTCAACATATAAATAATCTTTCTTCCTCTTGGCGTATGGGCCCTTCACCAACCACAATGTTTTCATTCCAACTCCTTTTGCTCCCAATAAATCAGTTTCAGGATGGTCTCCAACCATTATGCACTCTTGAGGATTAACTCTTAACTTTTTTGCTACCGCGAGAAAGCATCTCTTGTCAGGTTTATTGAACTTAACCTGATCAGTTGTAATTATTACATCAAAGTACTTTTCTATTCCTAATTTCTTAATTCTCATAATCTTGAACTTTCTTTTTCCATCAGAATCAGTGAGCAATGCAAGTTTAAACTTTCTCTTTAATTTTGATAAGACCTTTTTTGTGTGCTTATACAATGACACTTTGGAGGAGACTTTCAACCAGAATATATTTTCAAGCTTCTTCACTTCTGATTTCTTAAATTTTACATGAAGCGTTTTAAGGGATCTCTCTGTCCAGAGCCCCCTTGAGTAGTATATTGGCTTCCTTCTTTTCTTCAAGAATTTCTTCTTATTTGAGTAGAATTCTCTCAAGAACAATGCTTTATCAATGTTAAATTTTTTCTCAACCAATCGCGCAAGTTCTTTCTCTCCAAACCTCTCTGCTCTTCCAAAATTTTCAAGTGTGTAATCAAAATCAAATATTACTGCCTTAATCATCCTTTAAATCAGCTTAAAAATTCGTCGATGGGCTTCTTCTTCGCCTTCTTCTTAGGTTCCTGAGATGTTTGTTCTCCTGCTGGTGATTGTTTTAAATTAACTCCTAACTCTGATAATGCATTCATGTGCATCTGCATAAGCTTCTCAACTATGCCCAATGTTTTCACCAGCTCCTCTCTCTCTTTGACCAAGGTGGACAATGCGCCTTCATGAAATCCTATCTGCTCTTTTTTGCTCGCATCAGATTTTTCCTTTGAACTGTTCTTCTTTTCCATTTTATCCCTCCTGATTAAACTATTAAAGATTATTCATCTAAAGATGTGCTTGTGTGATTGTCCATAAGGATCACCTTACTTTCAGAGTAGCCCATTTCCAAAGCAAGCTCTTTTAGTCCAACTCTCATGTCCAAGTTTCCATGCGACGGAATCAAATACTTAGGCTTTAGGGCGTTGATTAAATCCCTTGCGTCTTCTTTACAGCCGTGCCCTGAAACATGAATATCTTTGAACACTCTTACCTTTTGCTCAAGCAGTTTATCTTCAAGCTCCTTTCTGTTCTCAATGTTCGTTTCTGTAGGTATAACTCTGCAGGAGAATATAACTGCATCTCCTTCATTGAATTTGAATTTTATTTTTCCAAAAGCAATTTTTGACAGAACTGCATTTGGCTCCCCTTGATGCCCTGTCATAACGAGGAGGTATTTCCCCCTGTCTTCAGGCCTCATCCTCTCAAGGAATCTTCTTATCTTATTTCCATAGCCGATTATTTTAACCTTCTTTGAGAAGTTGGTTAGTTTAATATCGTCTCCAGCAGTGCAGTATTTAAACAAGCTCCTGCCTAAAAATATCACTTCTCTGTTCATAAGCTTCGCAAAATGAATTATTGATTTTAATCTGGCAAGGTGTGATGAGAATGTCGTCACAACAACCAATTTTCCCTTGTGGTTGACTCCTAAAAGAACATCTCTAAGCATATCCCTCGCAACGGTTTCTGACGGTGTCTTTTTGGCTTCCCTAGCTCTTGTAGAATCCATAATTAGAGCTAAAACTCCTTCTTCGCCCATCTCCTTTAATCTCTTCATATTGGTCTTTCTTCCGAGCACTGGATAATTATCAAGTTTATAATCGTTGGCGTAAACAACATAGCCCTTTTTTGTCTTCACGGAGACCATAACCGTTTGCGGTGTTGAATGCGTTGCGTTTACAAATTCTATTCTTATTCCCCCAATATTTATGTGGGAGTTCGGATTCAAGACTTTGAACTCATTCTTTACATGAAAAGAATTTTCTTTAATGATTTTCTTCAAAACTTCTATTGTGTAAGGCGTCGCAATTATAGGAGCTTTATACTTTGATGCTAAGAATGGAACAGCTCCCACATGGTCCAAGTGTGAGTGTGTTATAACTATCGCTATTACTTTATCCTTCCAATCTTCCATGAAGGCATCTTCCGGTATTGCTCCTGCTGTTTTAAGCCTTTTTACGCTTATCTTTGATATGTCATCTTCCCCGACGAGTTTTATATAATTTTCAAGGTCTATGCCCATATCGAATATTATCACTTTATCATCTACACGGAGAGCTGTCATGTTCCTTCCGACTTTTTCATATCCTGATATTGCTTTTACTTCTATCATTTTCCCAGAAATAAAAGGAGCGTTCTTTAAATCTTTTGTGATAAAAAAGATTAAGTTAAGTGCGGGGGCTGGGATTCGAACCCAGGAACTCACTGAGAGACAGGATCTTAAGTCCTGCGCATTTGACCAGGCTTTGCTACCCCCGCATGCGCAGTTTGAGTTATTCCAGAATTATTTAAAAACTTTACTATAAGAGAGGAAGAAAGTAAGTTTATCAACCTGCAACGGCAGCCAAGATTCCCGAGCCTGCAATAACTAAGATTATACCGAGAAGTTTCAGCCAGGTAATTGAATCCCCCATCATAAAACCAATTACAGCAGCAACTGCTGTGCTTCCTCCTATTATGATTGGTCCAGCAACAGAAACAGCCAAACCGGAACCGTAAGCTTTGAAGGCAAAATAATCAATAGCCAAAGCACAAACTCCTGCCAGGAAAGCAAATAAAAAACCTTTTGGGTCAGAATAAAGCTGGGTTGTTTTAATTCTAGGAAGAAAGAATATTAAACCAATAATAACTGCGGTTAAAGAAACGATAATCGCACCGAACAAATAATTTATTTTATTCGCGGCTAGTTGTTCAAAAACAGTCCAAGCGCCGAAAGCAACGGCGGCGATTAATGCGAATATAATTCCCAAAATCATAATTCTAAAAAAAAAGATTCTTATTTATAAAAGTATCTTCACAATTGCTCTGTTTTAGAAG
>WAPY01000056.1 GCA_015520525.1 Candidatus Woesearchaeota archaeon | reverse complement strand
GATTTAAATAAATAAACCTTTGTTTTCAAATGAATGGCTATAATTAAAAGTTTAACATTGGAAGGCTTTAAATCCTTCGCCAAATACACTCAGTTCTTGTTTAGTCCTAAATTTAATGTTATTTTAGGACCGAACGGAAGTGGAAAGTCTAATGTTACGGAAGCGCTGTGCTTTGTCTTGGGTCGTTTAGGCGCTAAGAGCTTGAGAGCGGAGAATTCAGCTAATCTCATATATAACGGTGGAAAGAAAAAAGAACCTGCTAAGAAAGCAATAGTGAGCATAGTTTTTGACAATTCGAAGAAGGAGTTTCCTGTTGATTCTGATGAGCTTAAAATAACAAGAACGGTAAAACAGAACGGTCAGAGTATTTATCAGTTGAACGGCAAGAGAGTTACAAGACAGCAGGTTATAGATACTCTAGCATATGCTAAGATTGATCCGAACGGTTATAACATTGTCCTCCAAGGAGACATAAATCATTTTGTCAACATGAGTGCTTTGGAGCGCAGGAGGATAGTTGAAGAGATAGCAGGTATAGACGCTTACAATGCAAAGAAGGACAAGGCTGTCGCTGAACTTGAGAGGGTTGAGGGAAGAATAAAAGAAGCAGAGATAATTCTCGCCGAGAGGAAGAATTACCTTAAGGACCTTAAAAAACAGTACGACCAAGCTTTAAAATATAAGCAAATGAAGGATAATGTTAGAAAGAATCAAGCAACTTATCTTTATTTAAGAATTGAAAAGAAAAAATCAGAGATGGATTCTCTTGTAAATCAGATAAAGAAAACAGAGGAAGGAATAAAATCCCTCAAGGGTAAAACTGATGAGCTTAGGAAGAAAGAAAAAGAATTGACGGATAAAATAAAGGAGATTTCTCAAAGGATTGAGACTCAGGGTGAAGAAAGCCAGGTTAAGATTCACAAAGAAGTCGAAGACCTTAAGGTTAGAATTGCAGAGGCTAATTCAGATATTGAAATGAAAAAGAAAGAGCTTGAGCGGTTGAAAGCTCGTAGGGAGCAGTTGGAAAAAGGCGTATCCCAAAATAGAGAGTTGATAAGCCAGCTTGAGTCTGAAATTTCAGGCCTTGAAGAGAAGCTTAAAGGGCTTAAGAAAGATAAGGAGAATGTTGAAAAGGAGATTGAAGCGTTTCAGAAAGAGCATGATATAAACAAGGTTGTTGAGATAGAATCCAACCTTGATTCTTTAGACTCTGAAGTTGAGAAGTTGAACCAAGAGATAAAGAAACTTATAGAAGAAAAGCAGGATAAACTCAGGGAGAAGGACAAGCTTTTGATTAGTATAGAAAACATAGACAGCACGATTGAGAAGGTTAAGCTTATAGAGAAAGAGCACAAGAAAGAAATGGAGGACCTTAAAAAGAAGAAGGAAGAATTCAAGAAGATTATTAAGGAGCTCAACGAAGCTTTGAGCAAGGACTCTCAGCTCGCAGCGATGATAGCTGATTCTAAAAGGAGGGTTGATTCCGTCAGAGAGGAGGTTGAAAGGCTGAGAGTTAAACAGATGCAGGTTCAGGCGAAGCTCAACGCAAACCTGGCGGTTAAAGCCATACTTGATAATAAGGATAGGTTCGGCACAGTTTATGGAGTTGTATCACAGCTTGCCAAGGTAAGCAAGAAATACTCAACTGCATTGAGCGTTGCAGCAGGCAACAGGATAAACAGCATAGTTGTTGATAATGATGAAACTGCTGTCAAATGTATAAATTATCTGAAGAAGCAGAAGCTTGGTTTGGCAACATTCCTCCCTTTGAACAAGCTGAGAAAGGTTGACACATCAAATGTGAAATCATTGTTGAAAATCAACGGCGTTGTCGGGCTCGCATCAGACCTTGTTGTTTCCGACAAAAAATTCAGCAAAGTTTTCTCTTATGTCTTTGGAGACACCATAATTGTCAATGATTTGAATGTGGCTCGAAGGATAGGAATAGGAAACGCAAGGATGGTCACTCTTGATGGGGACCTCACTGAGAAGAGCGGAGCCATGCACGGTGGTTACAGGAAGAAGGTCTCATCATCCTTCCAGGAAGTTGATGATTTGTCAAGCCAGGATTCCCTTAGGGAGAAGGAGAAGAACCTTCAGAGACTTGAGGCTGAGCTTGATGAGTTAAGAACTGATAGGGAGGCGAACCTTGAGAGTATAGAAATGCTTAGAAAACTCAAGGGGGAATTTGAAGGCGAAATTATAAAGA
Organism: Candidatus Woesearchaeota archaeon; assembly: GCA_015520525.1. Lineage (GTDB taxonomy): Archaea > Nanobdellota > Nanobdellia > Woesearchaeales > WAPY01 > WAPY01. Next base: position 2,146 of record WAPY01000056.1, on the reverse strand, counting down.
GAGAGAAGGCAATACACTTGGATGATTCAGACCTTGATGCTAGCCAGCGCAGGAAAGCCCTCCTCAAAGAGCAGGTAAAGAAATTGGATAAGGAAATTCAGGAGCTCGAGCTTAAAATCTCAGAGAAGAATGATGATATTGTCAAGCTCAAAATAAAAAAGCAGGAGCTTAAAAAGCAGATATCAAACCTTAGGAATCCTGTTATAGTTGCAGAGCTTACAGCCTTCGACAAAAAGAGGTCGGAGCTTAACGATGAAATAATAAGAATTGAAGAAAAGATTAAAGCTAAAAAGGATAAACTGTCTTCTTTATCCTCTGAGATTGATGAAACTAAGAAGATACTGAAGCAGGTTGACAAGGACGAAAAATTATTCTCTGATGAGTTAAAGAAAAGGAGGGAGGAAATTAAGAATTTGGAGAAAGAGCTTGCTGTTAAGGAGAAGCAGCAGAAGGAATTCTACCAGAAATTCAAGAGCTTGTTCGAGGAGAAAGACAAGCTTAACTCTGAACTTCAGAACACAACAAACCTTATCGTTGAATATACTGAAAAGGTTAGGAACAGCGAACAGAAGGAGAACAATTTAAGCTTTAGAAAAGCCGCCTTGTCGGGTGAGCTTGCGGGTTTGGAGCAGGAGTTTAAGGAATATGAGGGAGTTGAACTTTTGAAGACGAAGGATGAGGCCTCCTTAAAGTATGAGATAAAGAAGTTTGAGAAGCTCATGGAAAATTTGGGCAATGTTAATCTGAAAGCCCTCGATGTTTATGAGGAGGTAAGCAAAGAGTATAATGACCTTGTCAAGAAAAAAGAGGACCTCAGCAAGGAGAGGGAGGATGTTCTAAAGCTTATTGATGAAATTGAAACCAAGAAAGCGACAATATTCTTGAAAACATTTGATTTGGTTAATCAGCACTTCAAGTCGTTCTTCTCAAAACTCAGCACGAAAGGAGAAGCATTCTTGAAGCTTGAGAATGAAGAAAAGCCTTTTGAGGGGGGAGTTCTTATAAGAGTGAGGATTACAAAACAAAAATTCCTCGATATAAAATCCTTGTCTGGCGGGGAGAAAACACTCACTGCTCTCGCTTTGATATTCGCCATTCAAGAATTCCAGCCTGCGTCTTTTTATGTTCTTGACGAAGTTGATGCAGCCCTTGATAAGAAGAACTCTGAGAAACTCGGCGAGCTCGTGAAGAAATACTCTGAGAAAGCGCAATACATAGTCATAAGCCACAATGATTCTATTATCTCAAAAGGAGACACTCTATTCGGCATTTCTATGAGCAAGGATGGAGTGAGTAAAATGGTATCTCTTAAGATTTGAGAAGAATGTTTTTTATAGTCTCGATTGTGTTCTTGAACTGAAACTTCTTTATTATAGTGAGCCTCGCCCTCTTGCTCATTCTCATAAATTCTTTTTTGTCATTCTCATACAAAAGTATTGCTTTTGCAAGTTTGTTCATTAGATCTCTGTCATTCCTCTTCTCAAAGAAGAACCCGTTGAATCCATCTTTTATGTAAAATTTTACAACGCCCACCTTGGTTGCTATGGGAACTGCGCCGCAGCTCATAGCCTCCATAGTTGATAAAGAGGACGTTTCTGTTAATGAAGTCAGCACGAAAAAGTCCATCGCTTGCAGGTAAGGAATTACATTGTCCTTGTCCCCGACGAATTTGACATCTTTTCTTCCTTTAAACTTTCTCTCCAGCTCTTTTATACCTGAGCCGACCACTAATAAAATTATGTTCTTATGCTCCCTCCTCAAAGCTTCGAAAGCTCTCAGCAGAGTTAACGGGTCTTTCTCATAAGACAATCTGTTGCAGTATCCTATAACTACTTTGTCTTCCTTTATCCCAAGCTTCTTTTTGGCGTTCTTCTTATTCTTCGCGGGCTTGAACTTCTTTACATCTATACCCATGCTGACTATAAACTTGTCCTTGTTAACCCCTAAATTCTCGATCAGCTGAGCCACTTCAAAGGAAGGAACAATTATCTTAGAGCTTAAGTTGTAAATTATCCTCAGTAAAAGTTTAATCGTCTGCCTGATTAATGCTTGAGACATTCCCCTCTTCTTCAACGCCAGCGCGCCCAACTCATACTCTATTGAATGAATTTGGCTTATCCTTTTCTTCTTGTAGACCCAGCCGAAG
>WAPY01000055.1 GCA_015520525.1 Candidatus Woesearchaeota archaeon | reverse complement strand
TCAATAAACTCATTGATTCAATAAGAACTAATATTAAATCTAAATGGAATGATAAAAATTTCTGGGAAGATATGAAGATTCAAACTCTTAAGATTAACCCAAACTCAACGAAAAGGAAGTTAATGATGGCGATCTTAGAAATTTTATCAGGGGATAATAAAACCGCCAAGCAGGTTCTCAATTCAAAGGTTCCATATGTTAATCCAACATCTTTCGGAGATGACCCTGATGAGTATGAGGATGACCCATTCTCTCAAGACCTTTCAGATGAGGAACTTTACGAAGAGCATATATCCTTAGGAGATATTGTCAGCAAGAGAACCCTATCAGCTATCTTAAATCCATCTGAGATTGAGGACAAAATAGTTTCAATAAATTTTCATTATTATACCTTGAAAGAGCAGAAAGAAGCGGTGGAAAAAGGGGAAAAATTAATGAGAATGTTTAAGATAACACCCAGAAAAGAGTTTCCAAGAAGAATTCTTAGATATGTAAATTGGCAAGAATTCTTGGTAACAGAAGACCTCTTGAAATCTTTGGAGCTAAAACAAAAAAGATATAAACGAAGAAGATAAGCTGACCTTATGCTCTACAAAAAATTCATTGAGTTCTATGAGAAGATACAAGGAACAAGCAAGAGATTGGATAAAACTTACATACTTTCTAAACTTCTGAAGACAACTGAAGACGAAGACATAGAAAGGGTTACTCTGCTCGTTCAAGGAAGAGTTTTCCCAGCCTGCGACCAGAGAGAGATAGGCGTCGCGGCTAAAATGATTATAAAGGCGATATCAAACGCAACCGGCTACTCATCGAACAGCATAGAAAACTATTGGAGAAAACTTGGGGACTTAGGCAAGGTTGCTGAAGAATTAACTGAGAAGAAAAAACAGAGCAAATTATTCTCTAAAGAATTAAGCGTTAGAAAAGTCTTTGACAACCTTCAAAAGCTCGCAGGAGTTGAAGGAAAGAGCAGTGTTGACATAAAAATAAGGATAATATCCGAACTGCTGTCAAACGCCTCCCCAAAAGAAGCTCTTTACATAGTGAGGACAGTCCTATCAGAATTAAGGGTTGGCATTGGCGAAGGAACTTTAAGAGATGCTATTGTTTGGGCGTTCTTCCCAAAAGTAGTTGGCATATTTGTAAAATGCCCCCATTGTAAAAATTGGGTTCCAAACTCAAACAAGTGTCCAGAATGTGGCAGTGATTTAAACACAAACTTCAACGATGCTGTGAAAGAAGCGGACGGCAGAATCTTAAGGGTTAAAGAAGTTGAAGAGATAAAGAATAAAGAAATAAAAGATTACGATTTTATAATCTGCCCTGATGAGAAAACAGCGAGGGAAGTTTATAATTACATTGTCAACTGCGTTCAGGACGCTTACAATATACTAACTGATTTTGCCTTGGTGAGTGTTGAGGCTAAAAAAGGAATCTTGAGTCTTAAGAAAGTTACTTTGAAACCTGGCAGGCCGGTAAAGGTTATGCTCGCAATAAAGGTAAAAACTTTGAAGGAAGGATTCTCAACTGTTGGAAAACCAGCCCAGCTTGAGTATAAGTACGACGGCTTCAGGGTTCACATTCACAAATGGAAGAATCATGTAAAAGTTTTCACAAGAAGGTTGGAGGATGTAACTCATCAGTTTCCAGACATAGTTAAGGCCGCCGAAAACATAAATGCGGATAGTTTCATAGTTGATGGAGAAGCAGTAGGTTATGATAAGAGAACTGGGAAATCCCTGCCGTTCCAAAGGATATCTCAGAGGATAAAGAGGAAGTACGATATTGACAGAATGGTTAATGACCTGCCCGTTGAAGTTAACTTATTCGACATTCTCTTCTACAATGGAGAAAGCACACTCAACAAACCATTAAGGGAAAGAAGGGAAATTTTAGAAAGAATAGTCAAAGAGAAAAAGGGAGTGATTGTTCTATCAACTAAACTTGTAACATCCTCTGAAAAAGACGCGAGGAACTTCTTCAATGAGTCAATAAGCCACAGCAACGAGGGGATAATGTTCAAAAACCTGAACGCTCCTTACAAACCTGGGGCGAGAGTTGGCTACATGGTAAAGTATAAGCAAATCATGGAAACCCTTGACCTGGTTATTGTAGGCGCAGAGTGGGGCGAGGGAAAAAGGGCGAAGTGGCTTTCAAGCTTCTATGTTGCCTGCAGAGATGATAATGAAAACATATTGAGAATAGGCAAAGTCGCCTCGGGCCTTAAAGAAAAGAGAGAGGAAGGCTTAAGTTATGATGAAGTCACAGAAATGCTCAAGCCTTTAATAATAAAACAGCAGGGAAGGTATGTTGAGGTTGAACCGAAGATAATAGTTGAGGTTGCTTATGAAGAGATTCAAAAGTCGCCTGAGTATGAGTCCGGATTCGCCCTTAGGTTTCCGAGAATAATAAGGCTAAGAGATGATAAGCCTTTGGACGAAATATCTGAGCTGAACCACATAAGAGAATTGTATGAAAATCAAAGGAACAGGAAAACAAAGGATAACTAGTCGTTAATTTATTTCTTCTTATTTCTGCTACTTATCAATTTTAAGGTTTCGTTCTTGCTGTGCTCAACCTCCGGCTGGTCGTAGGGATTCTGCTTTCTCACAACAGCGGAGTATACGGAGAACAACTGCCAGAATGCCATAAGTTCGCCGGTTGATTCCTCATTCAACCTGTCGAGAACAATATTCGCAAATGGAATCTTAAACTTTCTTGCAGTTCTTATCACACCTTCAGCCTCAAAGTTTAAAGAGTCCGATAAATTGAGCTTGTCAAGAACGGATAACTCTTCTCCCTTAACTTTAACATCTTTCAGAAGTTTTGGAACTTTCAACAAAACCTTCTTGTGATTCTCAAATGTTGTAAATAATCCGATCATGTTCTTTCTTCCGCCGAAGAATCTTTGGTTCGTCTCGTGCTGTGATTCTGGAGAAACAGCTGTCAATATTGTCTGGCCGATTCCTTCCTTTCCTGTCGTTTCGTGAACCAATTGAGTCGCAAGAAGGTTAATTCCATAAAGATTTTCAGAGTAAGATGGTGAAAAAATTTCAGTGTAGCCTTTAAGCTCAAGTTTGAAAAACTGCTCTGCCAAGCCCGCAATCCTCTTGTTGAGTTCGCTATCAAAGTAAACTTTTTTAGCTCCTTTAACAACTTTCTTTATGTTTATTCCCGCTAAAGCAGAGGGTATGAGAGCGCACTCTGTAAGCCCGGCAAACCTTCCTCCGATGTTTGGATGGTTTATTAATTTCGCTCCAACTTTAACACCCAGCTCTTTTAACGCGCCCCCTGAGGTTATAAATATAAAATTCTTAAAGCCTTTGTTCATAAAGAAGAGAACATCTTCCAAAAGGGAAATAGTATTACCTGACTTGCTGATTGCAACTATTAAAGAATTGTTCTTCTTGCATTTGCTGACTACATAATTAAGGTAGTCCGGCTCAACAGTATCTATAAAGAAAACATTCTTCTTTGCTTTAAACATGTTGGCGTAATAAATCGCCTTGAAAGAGTTTATTGAACCTCCATATCC
>WAPY01000054.1 GCA_015520525.1 Candidatus Woesearchaeota archaeon | reverse complement strand
GCTCGGAGATGTGTATAAGAGACAGTTACAAAAGCGAGTTAGAAAGACTTTATAATGACTTGATGAGAAGGAAGAGCAAAGAAAAGTTAGAAGTTCTTATTGACTTAGAACTTCCTCTGCTAAACAAAAAATTGTTTCTTTTAAACCTACCTTTCTTCTTTAAAAATAAGAATATAATAAGAGAACTGTTTAATAATCAAGACAAAATGAACATAAGAATATCAACGGCAGAATATACAACCTTAAATAAAACAACTCAAAAGATTCTCCAATATTTAGGAGTTTCATATTCAACAGATAAATTTCCTCACAAGAAGATTATCATGTTCTATTCGAGCATGATAAAGAACATCATGTTAAGAAATAAGATAGAGCGTGAAATAAAAGATTATTACTCAAAGTTAGGCGACAACCTTCAAATAGGCTTAGGAACAATCGCAACAGGAATTATGGGCAATGAACCTTTATTAAAACCCGAACAGTTAGACAAGGACTTAAAATTCTGTAAAAGCTTAGGAATTACTTCCGTATTTATATTTAGACTGGGCGGACTAAACAAAGAGCATATTAAAGTTATAAACAAATATGTAAGTTATCATTATAAAGGATAAACCTTAGAGCAGATAGCAACTCCATTATCTAACTTATATTCTGCATTCTTTAATCTATCAGAGCGGTTCATAATAGCCAACTCCCATTTTAGAGGAGTATAATCTTCAATCTTTCCAGTTTTAGTGTTGAAATTAAACTTAGATGGTAATTCTTCTCTAATAGCGGGCAGTTCTAGTGTAAGTGGAAGCCCTTCCTTAAAAAACAAATCAAGGTTTCCTCCCTTAATTCCAAAAACTATAACTTCGCTACTTTACCTTTAAAGATTACAGGCTCAGTAAACAAAGCAAAAGAAGTCATTTAACAATAAAAACCTTAAGGAGCAGTAATACTGAAAGCACTAAATGAGTATAATAAGCCCTAAGAAGCTGAGGAAGTAGCTAAAGTTATATCTGAGGAATCAACGAATAATGCGTGATGTGTAAAGGATTCAAACAATTTCTGTTAAACCTTTATCTTATAACACTTAAACAAGTTATGATATAAAATAAGAATACAAGCTGATTATTCAAGCAAAATCTTTTAAACTTCTTCTTTCTTCATTCTTTTATGATAATTGCAGCAAGTAAAATATTGGAAATGAATGATAAGTACAACTTTATAAGCAACCTCTCTGAGAGGGAGAAGAATCCAGGCGTCGGCTTTGATGTTAGAGTTGGGGAAATATTTAAACTCAACGGCCCATCATTTTTAGGCGTTGATGATAGAAAGACATCTGACATAATTAAGGTTGCTGAGTTCGGCAAAAACAAAGATTACATTTTAAAGCCGAATGAACTTGTTTTAGTGAGAACTATTGAAGAAGTCAATCTGCCTAAGGACAAAATTTCAATTGATGGAAAAGATTATTTTATAATGCAGGATGCTTACCCAAGAAGTTCGTTGCAGAGGTGTGGTATTTTATTAAAGACAACCTTAACAGACCCAGGTTATCATGGCAAACTTACTTTTATGATGAAGAACTTAAGCGATTTCAGTTTTAAAATTGAACTTGGTTCAAGAATCGCTGCTGTTGTTTTTAAAGCAGTTTACGGCGACAAAATGAAAGGTTACTCAGGTAAATACAACGGCGGTTTCGTGTCCGATTCAAGAAAGTTTTAATTCCAATGCATTATTGTTCTCTTTGCTTCTTCTGCCCACTCATCTATAAGTTTAATTATTTGTTTTTTAGAATTTTCTTTGTCTTTCATAAGATAATAATATGTGTATCCTCCGTTGTCAAGGTTCATCTGCCTTCTTGTGATTAATTGTTTGTCATAAAGGACCTTAACTGCTTTCTGGACGGTTGTTCTGTCTTTGCCAAGCTTCAACGCTATTTCTGATATTGTTAGAGGCTCCTTTGACCTGCTCAGCAGCATCAATATATCATATTGTGTTTTGTTTATGTCAAAACTGCATCTGACAACATCCTCTATTTTTATTATTTTACACGCAAACGAAACTTTAGGCGAGTTCATTTTCAAAAAAGAAGAAATAAAAAATTTATTGATATCCTCTTAACTCTTGAGCTTTCGCAACTCTTCCTATTGCTAAAATATACGCTGCAGTTCTCATATCAACTTTTTCTTTGTTGTGGATATCATAGACTTCTTTGAAAGCTCTTGTTATTATATCCTTTAATCTCTTGTTGACTTCTTCCTCACTCCAGTAGTAGTTGTAGTTGTTCTGCACCCATTCAAGGTAGCTTACGGTGACTCCTCCCGAATTCGCTAATATATCCGGCACCAAGAATTTTCCTTTCTCATAGAGAACTTTATCTGCTTCAGGCGTTGTAGGTCCATTTGCTAACTCAACGATTACATCTGCTTTTACCTTGTCAACATTGTCCTTTCTTATCTGACCTTCAAGTGCTGCAGGCACCAGAACATCAACATCGAGCTCAAGCAATTCTTCATTTGTTATGTTATCTGCTCCCTCAAAGTCTGTTATTTTTCCTGTCTTTTGTTTGTGCTCTAAAACAGAGTCAACATTCAAACCTTCCTTGTTATATATTGCTCCATGAGAGTCGCTCATTGCAACTACTTTATATCCTGCATCAAACAACAGTTTTGCAAGACCTCCTCCAACATTGCCGACGCCTTGGATCGCGAATGTGCTAAGCTTTTTCCCAAGGGCTTTTTCAATCTCTTGAATTACATAAAACCCTCCTCTGGAAGTTGCCATTCCTCTGCCCAATGATCCTCCAACCTCTATCGGTTTTCCTGTTATTAAGTTCGGCGTGTGCTTCCCATACATTTTCTCGTACTCATCGAGCATCCAAGCCATTATCTGTGGGTTTGTGTATACATCAGGAGCAGGCACATCAACATTCGGCCCTATAAACTTAGCTATTGCTTTTATGTAAGCCCTGCTCAACCTCTCAAGCTCTGCCTGTGACAATTCTTTCGGGTTGACTATTACTCCTCCTTTTCCTCCTCCGTATGGTATTCCTGCAACAGCGCATTTCCATGTCATCCATGTGGCTAAGGCTTTAACCTCGCTCAAACTGACATTTGGGTGGAACCTTATTCCTCCTTTGGACGGTCCTCGAGCGTCGTTGTGCTGAACTCTAAATCCTTTGAAGATTCTCACAGTCCCATCATCCATCCTAACTGGGAAGCGAACCTGGATTATCCTCTTAGGCTCCAGCAAGTATTCTTTTGTTTCTTCCTTCAAATTCATTTTGTCCGCAGCTTTCAAGAATTGTTCTTGTGCTATGCTGAATGGATCTTTCATATTTTCTTGTGCCATAGAAATCCCTCCTTGTGAATTTTATTTCACTAGTGAAAGTAGCAAGCACTTCTATTTAAAGGTTTCCTGATTGTGAATTAAACCCTTCCAAAAAAGAACTACACAGGATTGATTAAGGAAGGAGAGCATAAAGAGAAGGAATAATAAAATCAGGTTTCAAATTTTTAGCTTCTTCAGTGTTTTTGTAAATAGTCTTATCAGCGACATCTTTCATAACATAGTGAGAATCTGGTCTAATAAGTAAAGCGGAATCTACCGGTTTAACCGCCATATTAACAACAGCTGAAAGAGCTACCACTTCTGCTGGAACTTGCAATATAGAGAGTAGCTCAGAATTTAACTTCAAAACATTGCTTACATGTTCATTGTAATTATGCGCTTGGAGAATATCAGCTCTTGGAGAATTGCCTGTGTAAAGGATAGAGTGGTCAACAGAATCATTAGCTCCAAGAAGAGATATACATTTCTCTAATCCTTCAAAGTGAGGTTTTCTATTTCTTCCACTATCGTAACCTACACTTAAAACACAATCAAATTTAAAATTGCCAAGATAATTCTCGATAGCTTTAGATTCCAACTTAGTTATATTTGTAGGAGAATCGCTTAAAACTGCAATCTTTAAACCTTTTTCTTTAAGTTCCAGCAAAGCAGAAGCATCTTCATAAACAATAAGGTTCTTTTTTCTCTCATCCGGAGAATCATATTTCCTAAAAACTTCCCAAAATTCAGACGGCTCAATTTCCAACTTTTCCATTATAATTTCATGTCTATTCTGTTCATACCAAATCTGTTTGATTAAAGAATCAAAGTCAAACTCATTTTTTGGAAACTTTGCTTTGGGAACATCGCTCTTTATCTTATTAAATAAATCTTTCAGGTAACCAAAATTTACATCAACGAGAGTTCCATCTATATCAAACACATAAAAAGGATATAAAGATTCTATTGGTTTAGTGATAATATCAGAATAAAAAGCTGATTCTCTCATAAAACAATAGAATAAGCTGTAGTTAATAAATTTTTCTACTTAAAAAGGATAACATTCAAACTGAGATTAAAATTCATAAAAAGCTTTATAAAATAAGTTGCAAACCAGAACTTATGAGCGATGACAAATTAAAGAGGGAAATATTGAAG
>WAPY01000053.1 GCA_015520525.1 Candidatus Woesearchaeota archaeon | reverse complement strand
GCTTTAAAGGAGGAATCCTGTCCCACCCTTTATTAACTTATTAACTTATGAGGTCCTATAATGAAGAAGGCTCAGATGCAAATGATGGAATCCATTATGGCTTTCATAGTTTTATCTATTATAATCATATTTGCTTTGGTAATCTATTTTAATTCTCAGCAGAATTCCATAAGAAAAGAACTGGCGAAGGTAAAATCAACAAACTCACTGAGTGTTTTTTACAATGTTATGGGCTCCTACGAGTTCAGATGCTCAGACGCCTCTCAGAAGAACTGTTTGGACTATTATAAACTTGCCTCATTTAAATCAGAAGTTTCTTCCGATGAGAATATGAAAAGTTATTATGTTTCAAAGTTTGGCCATTCAATGATTACTCTCAGCGTTGATTATCCGAAGCAGTTTAATCTGACCTTGTTCAACGCCACTCCCTTAAATTATTCATCTGAAAGCACAATCTTTTTCCCCGTTGTTGTTTTCAACGAGACGGACGGTTTTTACGGTTCATACTATTTTGGTATTTTAAAAATATCAGTGGTGAGTTAATGAAGAAGGGGCAAATGGAGATATTGGGAATTGCGTTGGTTGTTGTTGTCTTGGTATTTGCAGGGTTAATATTCCTATCTTTCAGTCTAAACAAGCCTCGGACGGAGAGCCTCAAACATTTTTTGCAGATAAACATAATCAAAGAGTATTATATTCCCACAATGCTTGAGACCACAGTGAATTGTTCAGGCAGTAACAACGGCCTTCAAGTTAAGAATATTCTAAACAGATACCTTGATGGAGAAGGAAGCGCTTATTCCTGCCTCGTCGACTCTATTCCGAAGTTATTGTATTTTCTAAATGAGAGCGGTATTTGCTACGATTTCTCCATAGAAGGTTTATTGGCTATAAATGGCAATTGCAGTTCGGCAAACTCTGTAACTACAGAACAGCCTTTTATGTCTGATAGCGGAGCTTCTGCAACAATCACTTTGACTTTATATTCTTAATTCATCTTATTTATTCTCTCTTCGGAACCTTCTTATGCTCCCGCAGTTTAAACAGGTGTAAGTAATTAGATTCTTATTCAATCTAACTCTTAAATTTATTCCAGGAGTTAAGAAGCAGCCGCACTTCTTGCATATCCTCCTGTTGAATTCTTTTGGAAGTTTGACCTTATACTTCATTGATATTTTTTTGGCTATCTCAGCGTACCTATCAGCTAAGTCCTGTCTGTTCCTCTTCACAGCCTCATTGCATAAATCAAACAGGCGGTTGATCCTCTCTTCAGCAATTCTTATTTGATTTGAGGGCTTTTTTCTCCTTGTAAATCTCATGAGACTTAAAACACAGTTAAGCTTATAAAAATTACTGAATACTCTTTTATCATGAAATCAAATCTTCCTTGGTTTGAGAAATACAAGCCTAAAACCTTATCAGAATTTGTTGACCAGGAAGATGCAGTGTTGAAGCTGAAGAAGTACTTTAATTCTTTCAAGAGGATAAAAACAAAGAAGAGGGCTTTACTGCTTTTCGGACCGAGTGGTTGCGGAAAAACAGCCTTGGTTTACGCCTTCGCCAATGACTTTAACCTGGAGGTTGTGGAGCTTAATCCATCCGAATTTATGGACAAATCTTCTGTGGATATTAAACTGAAGAATGCGATGAATCAAAAGTCTTTGTTCGGCAGGGAGAAACTTTTATTCATTGATGGTATAGATGCTGTTACTCGAAATGATAGGGGAGGAATCCCTGAACTTTCAAGGCTTATTCTTGAATCAAAAGTTCCCATAGTTCTAACTGCGAACTTCCTCAACAGCCCCTCTGAAGTGCCTTGGAGCACAAAGTTTAATCCTATAAAGAGAGTCTCAACTTTGGTTGAGATGAGGTCTTTATCCTCTGAGAGTATATTTAAAATTCTTAAACACATAAGTGTTGAAGAAAAAATTAAAGTTGAAGATTCTATTCTTAAGAGCATAGCCCGTGTTGAGGGTGGCGATGCTCGCGCCGCCATAAATGATTTTCAAGTGCTTTATTACTCGCACATGCTAAATGAAGAGCTCCCTCTTGATTTTAGGGATAAGGATTCTTCTATTAAGGATGTTGTTTTTAAGATTTTTAAAACAAAAGATCCAAAGAGCGCTCTAACCTCTTCAAATTTTGATACTGATTTAATGTTCCTATGGCTTGATGAAAACCTCCCAAGAGAATATACAAATCCAAAATCCTTGTTCAACGCTTATGAAACATTGTCCTATGCGGATATTCTTCGGTCAAGAATCACAAGAAGGCAATATTGGAGGTTTTTGGATTATATTAACTTCCTATTAACTTATGGAATCTCCGCTTCTAAGATTAATGTCAACAGAACGAACAGAATTTATAAGGCTCCAAGCAGGCTGTTGAAAATTTGGATTTACAACAACAAACTTGCTAAGAAGAAATCTGTTGCTTCTAAAATCGCAAAGGTTGAACACTGCTCATCGCATGAAGCTTTAGAGTATGTCAACTACCTTAAGTTTATGGTGAAAGATGAGAAAGCTAAAAGCAAAATTGTTGAAGAGTTGAATCTAACTCCTGAGGAGATTTCTTGGCTTGATTGATGCTTTTTTATGAGCAGTTGTCCTCGCTCATGAATTGTCTTATCTTCTCAGCCAACTCTTTTATCTTTATTCTTTCCTGTCTTGTGCTGTCCCTAAACCTCACTGTAACATCATCAGATTTTAAGCTGTCAAAATCAACGGTTATGCAGTAAGGAGTTCCTATCTCATCCTGCCTCGCATACCTTCTGCCAATTGAGCCGGACTTGTCAAATAAAGAGTTGAAATTGCTATTCAGCACTTTAAAAACTTCTCTCGCTTTGTTTATCAGCTCTTCCTTGTTTGAGACGAGTGGAAACACTGCTGTTTTTATTGGAGCGATTTCAGGCTTTAACTTTAAGACAACATTCCCTCTCTTGTCGTCAAATTCATAAGCTTCGAAGAGAACTGTTAAGACCAGCCTGTCAATCCCTAAACTTGGTTCTGAAACAACATAAGGCATGACTTTCTCTTTATATTTCTCGTCGAACACCCTAAGATCTTTCTTTGAATGTTTTGAGTGGTTGCTCATGTCGAATGTTGTTCTGTTTGATATTCCCTCAATCTCCTTCCACCCAAAGGGAAACTTATATTCAATATCCCATGTGTCCAAGGAGTAATGAGCTCTTTCATTGTCCAAGTGCTGTCTTATCCTTAAGTGGTTGCTTTTTATTCCAACTCTCGTTAGGAATTTATGCTCAAAGCCAATCCAGAAGCCCTGCCATTTGCTTTTTATAACTCCCCTCTCAACAAGCTTTCCTATTGTTGTTTCTTTCTCCTCTTGATTCTTTTCCTGCATATCTTTTGTCAATGCAAGGACTTTATACTCTTTAAATTCGTCAAAGTAAGGGCAGTTGTTCAAATCCTTCTCATTTATGAAGTATTCAATCTCCGCCTGCTCAAACTCTCTGCATCTAAATAGAAAATTTCTTGGGCTTATTTCATTCCTGAATGATTTCCCAATTTGGGCTATGCCGAACGGCATCTTCTTTCTCGACACATCCATTACATTCTTAAATTCGGTAAATATCACTTGAGCGGTCTCTGGCCTTAGGTAGGCAACGCTCTCGCTTGTTTGTTTTGGTCCTATGTAAGTTTTGAACATGAGGTTGAAGCTTTTCGGCTCCGACAACTCGCCGCCGCAGTTTGGGCAGGTTATTTTATTCTTTACAATTAATTCATGAAGCTCCTCAGGGGATTTTCCGTCGGCGTTGATTCCTAATTTTTCTTCTACAAGCTGGTCTGCTCTAAACCTCTGATGGCATTTCTTGCACTCAACGAGAACATCTTCAAAGTGGTCTGCATGCCCTGACGCAATCCAAACTTGTGGGTTCATTATTATTGAACCATCTATACCAACTATATCCTCTCTCTCATGAACATGAGCCTTCCACCAAAGTTTTTTTAGGTTGTTCTTCAGCTCAACTCCCAGAGGCCCATAATCAAAGAAACCTGATAATCCTCCATATATCTCAGAGCTTGGGAATATAAATCCTTTTTTCTTGCAGAAGGTTGCAATATCATTGACACTTAATTTTTTCTCAGCCATCTTGATTAAGGATTATTTTAAGTTTATAAATCTTGCTTTGCCAACCAAACTTTTAAATAATTCTTGTTTATCTTTTTGACTGCGGGAGTTCCCGAGTGGTTAAAGGGGCATGGTTTAGGGCCATGTGGCTTAGTGCCTTCCTGGGTTCGAATCCCAGCTCCCGCATTTTCCTCTAATAAAAAACTTTATAAACAAAAACCAAACTCTAACTTTATTGTGAGTTTGGGTCGGTAGCTCAGTGGGAGAGCACCACGCTGAAGCCGTGGTTGTCCGGGGTTCAAATCCCCGCCGACCCATTCAATAATTTTTTATTCTCCAAAGTTTAACCTGTTATTATG
>WAPY01000052.1 GCA_015520525.1 Candidatus Woesearchaeota archaeon | reverse complement strand
TTACCCACTCTTATAGAAGGCTTTGAAAGAAATACCTCAACATTAAAATCTTAAATGAGGGAGGAGTTAGAAAATAAGAATGAATGAAAAAGTTAAAAATAAGATATTTGAAAGTTTGAAAGTTACGATTCTTTTATCATTTCTCTTGCTGTTCTTATATGAGCTGTTTGAGGCAATTGGAACCTCATCTTTCTTTGGAATAAAATTTCAAATGCTTCCTTTAATACTCCTTATTTTTATAATAATCTCTTTCATTTCAAATTTAAAAGATGTTGAATAGATTAATAAAATTCTGAAGTAATGAGGAGAATCCTTGTTAATTCAACTAAACTTTTATAAACTATCAGATGATTCTTAAATTGAGAAAATGACTGAAAATTTTATCTTCGCAAACATTGATTCAATTTATCACATACAGTTAGACCCCTCAATTAATAAGATTCGTGTAGTCAGTAAGGAGATAATATTTGAAAGGATAAAAAGTAAAAGGGATTTATCATACAAAGATGTAAGAACTCTACTTAATGAAGAAGCAAAAAAGTTTGCAGAGAAGAATAAAATTGGAAAGTATGTCTTTTTGAACGAGACAGCAGAAGATAATAAAGCAATAATTAACAGCGTTTTAGCAGAAGTTTATCAGGATACTTTTAATGGAGAATCAAAGCAAGTACTGCAGAAAGTTGTTGCGGGGGAACTCAAAAAGTATGAACCTGATAAAGTGATTATTCATTATGTTGAGAATTTAGAACAACTGACAAAGGTTTGGAATATTCTACTAAAAAGGATACGAGAATTCTTATACATAAAAAGCCCAGAACTTGTTTTGCTGATTGAAGATGACAACAGATTGGTTGAGGAGTTGAAGAATAAAGATGCCAAGCAAATCTTAAAAGAGAACAACAAAGCTTCATATCTGACAGTTGACCTCCCAAAAGAAGATGAGATGGAATTAAAGGAGCTGGTGAAACTTGCTGATTCAGTAAATGACAAAATCAAAACAACAAAAGAGAGGCTGATTGAGAAAATTAAAGCTTTAATGCCTAAAACATCTGAAGTTGCAACTCCCTTAATAGCTGCCAAACTCTTAACAATAGCGGGGAGCTTTGAAAAACTTGCTATGATGCCCTCGTCAAGAGTTCAACTTTTAGGGGCTGAAAAGGCTCTATTCAGGTATTTAAAAAGCGGGAATAAGATGCCTAAGTATGGAGTTTTGTTCCAGCATCCAGATGTGCTTAATGCAGAGAAGAAAAACCGCGGGAAAACCGCGAGAAAACTCGCCGCCAAAATAAGCATAGCGCTAAAACAAGATTATTTTGGAATGAATAAAAATGAACAATGAGAACATACTTAGGATGGGGAAAAAGATTTACACAAAAAATTTGACTCCCGGAATATCAGTTTATGGAGAAGAGACGATAAAAAAAGAAGGTTACGAGTACAGATACTGGGACCCTTTTAGAAGCAAACTTGCCGCCGCGTTGCTGAAAAATATGAGCCAATTCATAAGTTCAAATTCAAAAGTTTTGTATTTGGGGGCGGCATCCGGAACAACAATATCACATGTTTCAGACTTAACTCCCAACGGATTTGTGTTTGGAGTGGAATTCTCGAAGAGAGTGGCAAAACAGTTGTTTCTCCTGTCAATGAAAAGAAGAAATTTAGCATCTATACTGGCGGACGCTAACAAGCCTGAGGAGTATATTCCTTATGTGCCGGCAGTTGATGTTCTCTATCAAGATGTTGCGCAGAAAAATCAAGTTGAGATATTCATAAAGAACGCTGATTTGTTTTTGAAGAAAGGAGGCTTCGGATTCTTGGCTTTGAAAGCAAAGAGTGTGGATGTTACAAAAAAACCCAAGCAGATTTATGAAAGGGTGTATAGACAACTTTTAGAGCGCTTTGATGTTTTAGAATATAAGAATATAACTCCCTTCCAGAAGGACCACATGGTTTATCTTGTCAAAAAAGAATAATTCTTCAAAAGATTTTTAAGTGAGAATTCCTAACATAAGTTAAGATGTTAAGAATATATAACACATTAACAAGGAAAGTTGAGGAATTCAAGCCGTTGCATGATAAAGAAGTTGGATTTTACTCCTGCGGTCCAACAGTTTATAACTTCGCGCACATAGGAAATTTTAGGAGTTTCATATTCTATGATTTAATAAAGAGATACTTAAAGTTCAGAGGCTTTAAAGTCAAGCATGTTATGAACATAACAGATGTTGATGACAAGACAATAAGAGACTCAAAAAAGGAGGGAGTTTCTCTTAAAGAATTCACAGAGAGATATACAAAGTATTTTATTGAGGACCTGAAGACATTGAACATTGAACTGCCTGATGTGATGCCGAAAGCAACAGAGCACATAAAAGACATGGTAAACTTAATCCAAAGGCTGATTGACAAAGGCTACGCTTACAAAGGTGAAGATGGTTCAATATATTATGATATCTCAAAGTTCAAAGATTATGGAAAACTCTCAGGTATGAGAATAAACGACTTGAAAGCCGGCGCAAGAGTCAAACAGGATGAGTATGCTAAAAATCAAGCTCAAGACTTTGCTCTGTGGAAAGCATATTCTCAAGATGATGGTGATGTGTTCTGGGAGACACCCATCGGCAAAGGACGACCAGGCTGGCATATTGAATGTTCAGCGATGTCAATGAAGTATTTAGGAGAGAGCTTCGACCTCCACAGCGGAGGAGTGGACCTTGTATTTCCTCACCATGAGAATGAGATAGCGCAGAGCGAAGCTGCGACGGGAAAACAGTTTGTTAAGTATTGGGTTCATCCGGAATTCCTGCAGGTTAACGGCAAAAAGATGTCAAAGTCGTTGGGCAACTTCTTCACATTGAGAGACCTTCTGAAAAAAGGACACGACCCAATGGCCATAAGGTACCTGCTCATATCAACGCATTACAGACAGCAGTTGAACTTTACAGACCAAGGTTTGAAGTCAGCGGAGAACACAATTAATAAGTTGAGAGAGTTCATGAAAAGCCTGCTTAGGATAGATAAGAAAGGAGAATTGTCTGATGAAGTTAAAGAATTAATAAGAAATACGAAAAATAAATTCATTGAGAATATGGACAATGACCTCCATATATCTGAAGCTTTAGCATCCATATTTAATTTTATAAACAGAATAAACAAACTTATCCTAGAAGGAAAGTTAACAAAGAAAGACGCTGAGGAAGTGAGAACTTTTATGATACAAATTGATTCTGTGCTTGGTCTTAAGCTTAAAGATGTAAAGGCGAATGAGGTTATCACGGAAGAAGTTGAAGCATCAGAAGATAAAATAAACACTCTGCTGAATGATTTAACTGATGAAAACATAGATAAACTTGTTAGGATAAGAAACTTCTACAAGAGGAGGAAGAATTTCAGTGTAGCAGATAAGATAAGAAGCGAGCTGTCAAACCACCATATTAAACTCGTTGATACAAAAGAAGGAAGCACTTGGGAGAGAATAGAGAAAACAAATTGATTTCTGATTTCATTTATCCATTGAATTTATACTCCTTCAGCATTCCATTTCTCTATTAACATCAAAGCTTCTTTAAGGTTCTCAGCTTTAACAGGATAATCTCTCCTGTTTCTTCTATCTATAAGAATGGTCTTTATGCCCAACTCATTTGGAGTCTTCATATCAGACTCTATACTGTCCCCTATCATAACAGCCTCAGAAGGTTCCACATTAAATTCTGCTAGTATATTTTTAAATAATTCTTTGTTGGTTTTTAACAGTCCGGTCTTGTAAGAAAAATAAATCTTATCAAATAACTCATTCAAAGAAAACCTTTCGACAACCCTCTCTCCCGATTTGTCGCTGTTGGAGACTAAAGCAAGCTTGAATTTATTCTTCATCTTCTCGAGAACCTGCCTGCTCTCAGGGAACTCTCTTGCGAGCAACCAATTCTTGTTCCAAACTCCCACGAGTTTGTTCAAGAGCTTCTCATCATAATTTATGTTGAATTCCTTGCAGACATTCTCAAATCCTTTCTTGGAGTCCTCAAATTCTTGAGTCATAAACGCCTTCTCAAACCTTGATATATACTCAGAAAAAGGAATGAGCAGTCTTAGATTAAATTTAACCTGCTTTACTGGAGAATAAACTCCATTCTCAATGATTGTACCCCACAAATCGAACATGACAAGCTTAATCATTTTCACCACCAAGTTTAATCATTCTTACATTATCTGTTGAAGTATCCAATATTGCGATTCCATTATAATGATCTGAGTAAAGAGAGCCCGGATTTATAACATGAGTTTTTCCTATGACCTCATCCCTCGGTTCGTGGGTGTGGCCTGTTATTATATAATCATACTCTTGGCTCTCTATTAAAGCATTGAGTATGAAAGGGTAATGGCCGTGAAATACCGCAAATTTCTTTCCATCCAAAACAAACTCACCGCCAAAACCTAAAAAGACTCCTCCATTCTTTTTGAGGTTTTCTTTTATAGGAATTATGTCTCCATCATTGTTTCCCAAGCAGAAATAAACCTTAAAAACCTTCAGCATAGGTTTTAAAGTTATGGAAGCGCACAAATCACCTGCATGAATCACAGTTTTAATTCCTTCCGACTGAAATATCTCAATAGCTTTTTCAACGAGGACTGAGTTGTCATGAGTGTCTGAGATTATTCCAATTTTCATTTTAATATTGAGAAAAGAGGATATTTAAAAACCTTTTCATATACTTAAAAATAACTACTTGCAGATAGAAAACTTTTTATTATTGTAAACTTTTGTTCCACCGGGTGATAATATTACCTTAAAGGTTGAGAGAGAAAAGAAGAACCTTGATTCTCTTGTTGAGTTTCTCTCATCCAATAAAACTGTTAATTCTTTGCTTGTTGCTGAAATAACAAACGGCCACGCTTCTGTTATGAACAAACTTGAGCAGGTCACATCAGCAATGAATTCTTTAAGCAAAAGATTTGAAGGTGTTGATTTAAATGGGTTGTTGATATTTAATCTTAGGGATGAGAAAGGTTTGAAATCCAGTATTTATGATAATCTTACAAGCCTTGATAATATTCAGAAAGGCCTTAAAGGCAACTTGTATATCGCTTTGGTTAAGGAATATGAACTTAACTTGTTTAAGAATGCTTTGCTCTCGCTTAAAAGCGAAGAGGAAATGAAGATAAATCTTCTTAAAAATGGGAGGAGCATCATCAAGAATTGTAGTAGAGGAAAATTTATTAACCTATTTTCTTTATACGCTCTTTCCGAACTCCTCTATGAGACTGTTTCCTACGACACTTTGATTAATGAGCTTGTTAAAGGATCGTCAAAAGTGGGAATAACATCTCTTCTTAAATCTGATAAAAACACTATTTGCACTTTAAGAGCGGATGATTTTGTTTACTCATACGAGAACCTGCAGTTGTTTAAATCTGTGTTCATAGGAGAGGTACAAAAAGAGTATAAAGAGAAGATTCAATTTGGAAATCTTTTAAATGATTTCAAGGGCAAGATAGCAGAAGTTTATAATCAGATGAACTTTTTGAAGTCGGCTGATAAGTATAATAATGAAAACAATGAAACTTCCGTGTATTTTGGACTAAACAATTTATATCAAATTACTGTAAAAAAGAGAGGGCATATTAGAAGAGAGATAGATATGATTGTAGCATCATCATCAGATTTGATAAATAAACTTGTTTATGATTTCAATAAATCTGAAACATTGTTATATCCTCTTAAATGACTATTTTAAAATAGTAAATAGTTTAAGTGAATCGCAGTTTTAAAAGTCATGGGCAATAAAAAGACAATGCTTTTTTATGTGCCGAATCTCTCATATGTTAAGAGAACAGAGTATAAAAAAGGGCAAAATGATGAGAAAACAGCTGATTCTTTAGAAGATATTCTTGAAAACAAGGAAGAGGCGCGTTCTGTAATAATCTTTTCATTCCCGCCCCCTAACATATTTTATACTAAAAGCGACGCAGTCGTTAATTTTAGAATTGATAATACTATGAAAAATTTGTTTGAGACATCTTTATTCAATATTATTACCTCTGGAGAAGATTTGAATGAAACAAATTACAATTCTCCTGTTGAGATAATGAAAAAGGCAGAAGGCAACTCCTTCTTAAAGGTATGCAAGGAACTTTATTTTTTATTGTCTAATCATGAATATTCTTTTCTTGATTTCGTGAAACAGCCGGATCAGTATGAAGAGATTATTAAGAAATATCTTCCCAATACAGCGCCTTATTCTACCGAGGAAGTTAAGAGGAAACTTAAGAGAGTAGGCATTTGGATATACCAAAGGATGGTCAATTTAGCTTTTCCTTTTAATCTTCCTTCTAATGCTAAGGTGGAAATCAATTCTAAAAAGTATTTCAGCACGCTAACTGTGAACTCAACGGAAGAATTTAACAAGTTGAACAATTATGGCAAGATAAAAGTTGTAAAACAGAAACCAAGAAATAATAGAGGCAGATTATATTTAGTGGCGAATAGCTTGGTGTGATTAAGCCTTCTTTAACTTCTCAACCTTTGCTTTGTCTGATATGATTGCGGAGTTTCCAGTTGGGTCTTCAATTATTATCCTCAACTTCTCCTTGCCCCAAAGAACCCTGTTAAGCTTTTTTATGTGCTTGTTGTATTCTTTCTTCTTATCAGATGATTCCTCAATATCCCTTTGAGCTTCAAACATGTCCTTAATCCTTCTTATTACTCCCTCTATATTCGTAACATAACCATTCGACGCAGGGCCGGGAGTTATCTCAACGAGCCTCGGTATTTTTATCGTCGCCTGGCTTGATTTGACTACTCTTATCTTTAAATCGTCCTCACCGTCAACAGTTATGCTGAATTTCAAGGGCGGGTTCTTCTTCTCAACCTCAACATCTGACTTGTGAAATTTGCAGTTTGAACAGTTCATTGAATAAATAAAAACAACTCCAAAGTAAGGTATATCCCTTCTTAACTCTGTCAGGGTTAATGTCTTCTTGCCACACATGGGGCATACTTGACCTTTAATCTCCTGAATCTCGTCCAGCTGGTTTTCTTTGTTTGCCATGTCTTCTATAAATAATTCTTTGTTTAAAAAGATTTGTAAAATCCAATCCAACCAATTTAATTTAACCTTTGCATAATTACAGATAAAGTCTTATTGATATTGAAATTAGAAGTATTCCTTTAAATTTTTATCAATTGCCTCAAGTTTAGGTAAAGAGCACATATATTAATCTTCAAAAGAAGTAGCGCAATACCTGGGAGAGTTTAAATTTTTGATTTTGAATTTAAAAGAAGTTTTCACAACTTTAATTTGGAAGGACCCTACTTACTTATAATATGGCTTATTTAAGGGAGGAAAAATTTTATGTTATTCACTCTTGGTAGTAACAAAAGGAAAGATTTATAAAGAAGAATCTTAACTTTATTGTATGGCAATCGAAGAGTTAATGGCAAAGGTATTTAATGAGATTATTGAAGGTCAACAAGTAAATAAGAAGATTGGAGACTGGACAATATCAAATTTAAACAGTTTATCAATGATCAGTTTAATGTATAACCAAGATGCAGTTTATGGATTTCAAGTTGAAATTAAGGATAATCTTATCCAATTTAACAACTATCACAGAGAAGCTAAAAAGGGAACTGGAACAGAATCATTAGGTCAGTTAGAGAAGTCTTTAAAGAGTTTAGCACTAAGTAGAAATCAAAAGATTGTTGTTCTTTTTTATACTTTCGGACAAGAGGATACAAAATCTTGGTTAGAGAAAAACAGATATACTAAGAGTGGAAAGGAAATTTATCAAAAAGAATTCTTACCGAAATAGTTTGACAGAGCTTGAATAAGCCTGCACAAGGTTTAAACACATAAATTTTTAAATGATGACTTCTTTTTTTAATGTATGAAAGTTGACCTTAAGGGAGCAGGATATTATGAAGTGCTTCACTTCAGCGGATACTTTGACCTTGAAAAATTATACCATTATATTTACTCCTGGCTTTCATCAAATAAGTATAAAT
>WAPY01000051.1 GCA_015520525.1 Candidatus Woesearchaeota archaeon | reverse complement strand
CCTTTAAACTTTCTCTCCAGCTCTTTTATACCTGAGCCGACCACTAATAAAATTATATTCTTATGCTCTCTCCTCAAAGCTTCGAAAGCCCTCAGCAGAGTTAACGGGTCCTTTTCATAAGACAATCTGTTGCAGTATCCTATAACTATTTTGTCTTCCTTTATCCCAAGCTTCTTTTTGGCGTTCTTCTTATTTTTCGCGGGCTTGAACTTCTTTACATCTATGCCCATGCCGACTATAAACTTGTCTTTGTTAACCCCTAAATTCTCAATCAGCTGAGCCACTTCAAAGGAAGGAACAATTATCTTAGAGCTTAAGTTGTAAATTATCCTCAGTAAAAGTTTGATCGTCTGCCTGATTAATGCTTGAGAAATTCCCCTCTTCTTCAACGCCAGCGCGCCCAACTCATACTCTATTGAATGAATTTGGCTTATCCTTTTCTTCTTGTAGACCCAGCCGAAGAAGAGAGCCCAGAGGCTTATGGGAAGAAGCCCGTGGCTCCAGACAATATCAGCTTTTTTAACTTCTCTGCTTATTTTTCTTAGGCTTATTCTTGCAGGAGGGTAATCCCCATACTTCTTATGTGATAAATCAAAAAGAACAAGTTTAATTCCTTTAAACTCTTCTCTTATCGTTGATTTTTTGATGCCGAAGTTAGGCGCTAATATTGTTATTTTAAAGTATTTTTTTAAGTAGGGTGTTGCTTCTCTCAAGAACACTGCAATCCCATCATGCCTCGGTATAAAATTGTCCGTTGCTATGAGGAGTTTTTTCATTTTATCCTATAAAATACCTCCGCGTATCTTTTTCCTATTTTCATGCCGTTTAGAATTGCTTTTATATAAACGGCCCAAATCAATGTCCAAAATGTCAGTTTTTGAGTTTTAAACACTCTCAAAGCTTGTATTTTTTTGTTGAAGAATTTGCTCACATCAACTATCATTTGAGGCTTGCTCCTGCTGTTTCCAAGCTCAGGCCCCCATATGTTTGAGCAGGAGTATACTTCAGGCTCGTTTTTAAGCTTTACAAGCTCTAAACTCCTCATAACTATCTTGAATGTGGCTTTATGGTCTGAGTGCGCATCATTAGAGCTGTGGGTTATTATTCTTTTAGGCTTATACTTTTTTATTATTTTTGCTAGAACTTCGTAAATATTCTTTTCCTCAGCGTCCTTTAAGAAATGTCCTTCCCTAAGACCTAAATAATAAGACTTGCTCACTCCAAGTATCTCTTGAGCTTTTTTATCCTCTTTGACCCTTGCTTTAACCATAATCCTCCTCTTCATGAGAAAAGAGGACATCTCTCCATAAGACAATAGGATTACTATTATCCTCTTCCCTTGACTGCTGAACTTTGCTATTGAGGCTCCTGCTCCATAAACTTCATCGTCAGGATGAGCCCCTATAAACATAATTGTCTCTCTCCCCATGAACTTTTCCTTACTGTAAGAATATTTAACTCTTTCTTTTTATTTAGCTGGCTCTCATAAAGAATTTTCAATATCTTAATGAATTGGACCTACTTATTTATCTTATGCTTTCAATAAAAGATTTCCCTTCAAACAAGGACTTGTTCATTAAGCTGATAAACTTTTGTAAAGAAATTCTTCTTGTTTGCAAGGAACAAGGCGTTGAGCCTGTTATTTATGGAAGTTTAGCGGTCTTTGTTTACACTAAAAATCTTAAAATGAAAGTCAACGATATTGACATGCTCGTTAAGGAAGAGGATTTCTCAAAGATTATTGGAGCCTTAAAGGAGAAGGGCATTAAATTTAAGTATGATAAAAAATGGCATGTGCTCCAAGTCCTAAGTGATAATTTAAAGATAGAGTTTGATTCTGTTGATTTTTGGCAGAAGGATTTGCCTCGAGACTTTAAAAAGTTGGATTTTTACGGGTTGACTGTTAAAATTTTGGGTTTAGACGCTCTGAAAGAGGTGTATAGGAAGGCGTCTGAAGTAAGCCAAGACAAAGCTTTGGAGAATAAAAGGAAGTTTGAAGAGTTGAATAAACTGTCTTCATTCTAAAATGAATGCAAAAGTTTATAAATAGTTCTTGTGTTCTACTGTTTGCGGAATTCTAATTTGAGTAGTTTGAAGAATAAAAACAAATAAAAAAAATCTACGGAGGTAGAAAACATGAAAAAGTTGGTAAAAAGTATAATTGCTCTCGGAACGGGAGTCGCCATGGTCGGCGCAACACTTGTCGGAGCAATGGCGTATGATTTGAGCCAGTATCCAGCTCCGTTTGTTCAGAACGGACAGTTCAACGGATACATCGTTGTTGGCCAGAACGCAAAAGCATCAGATGTCATTGGAGCGACATCAATAGGAATGGCATTACAGGCAGCTAATGTTGTAGAGACCCCAATTCAGGGCTCATCAGAGACAGTTGTCGAAGGAGGACAGCCAATAGAAACATCAAGCAGTAAGCTATACTATGGAAAGAATTTGAGTGATGTTAAGCCGTCTTTTACAGATTCTGACTTCCCAACCTTATTAGCTTCAGGGGAAGTAAAAGCGGACAATGTTGCGGACACATACCCATACAGTGTTGTTATAAAGAACCCTGCATTCGACCCTGAGTTCGGAAAGCCTGGAGATGAGACAAATCCAACAGCTTACTTAAATACCCAATCAGGAAGTTATTTGATTGACATAAATTTTAATAAGCAGGTTAATATGTCTGAAATGAGAGGAGGAACATTAACATTGTTTGGTAAACAATATACCATTGGCTCTGACAGTAGCGAAGTAAATGCGAATACATTAACACTATACTCTGCTGCAGTTGACCAGACTTTCCCAGCTGTTGGACCTAATGGACCTGCGACAACAGTTAAATTAGGAGATCAGTCAGTTACTATTAAAGTAGAAGGAGTTGCTCTCGGATCAGGAAGTGAGGATTCTAAATCAGCAGTTATTGATGTTAATGGAGATTCTAGAACTGTTGTACAAGGTGGGAGTTACATTATAGGTGGACAGAAGATTTATGTAAAATCAATACAAATTGTACAGTATCCAGACACATTAGGAAGAGTTAGGTTGTTCATTGGAAGTGATAAAATAGTGTTCAACAGAAATGATAACAGCGTTAAGGTAGGGAATCCAGCGAAGACTTTGTATGGAGCGAGGGTTACAACAAGTGGTGACTTTGAGCACTTGACTCAAATTGAGTTAAATGTTACTCCCTCTAAGTTAGATGATGAAGTTAATTACATCAAAGCAGGTAGTGAGTTTGTTGACCCATTATTTGGTACCTTTAAGTATCAGTTCACAGGAGAAACCCCAGCTTACGACGCTTCATCAAGAGAGACTACCACAATACAGCCTGACGGCTCAAGAAAGGTCCAGATAACCTTTACAAACAGAGATGGGCAGAAGATAACTTGGGACCCATACCGCCTTGATAATGATAAGTACAATTTAAGCATAAATGGACATAAGGTATGGTTGAAATGCAATAATGAGACAAATGCTATCGGAGAAAATGAGTACTTCATCTTAAATGTGAAGGGAGATTACACACACGTACTGCAACTTAGAAAAGTGTATAACACATCAGATGATGGATACAGCATTGAAGTTAAGGATGTCGCCACTGGAAGCACACAGACATTTACTTACTCTAGTAATAACCAAGAGGGAACAATGAACTTTGATGGTGAGGAAGTTACTTTCAAAGTTAATGAGACAAGCCATAAGATGTGGATTATAGGAGGAGATGGAAACTGTTCGAACACATTATTTACAAAATATGGAGCAGGAATTGAGTTGCCTTTTGCTGATGGAAATCAGAACAGTGTTGTTCTGAATTTTACAGAGGTGGCTGCTACAGGTACTAATGGATGGTTAGTTCCTTCGTCAGAAATCCAAGATCTAGCTGGAAACGTTAGTGTGAATTTAAGTGTTGATTCAAGTGATGTTAAGGTTAACAAACCTTCTATTGAAAAAGGTAGCGATATGGAAGAAGATGGAGACAGCCATGACTATGAGGGTGTTACCAAATACGGAACTTATGTCCAATACAACGACGACAGCTACAAGACAATACTGCACTATGCTGACGACGCTACAAAATACAATGTGTTCTTAGCACCTACAAACGCAATGACCAAGACAACATCCACTGGATTAGTTACTGAAAAAGTCAATCCAATCAGCCCAACAGCTGCTGTTTTAGACTCTGAAGTAACAGACCCAATGGATAAGAACTTGATCGTTGTTGGCGGACCTTGTGTCAACACAGTTGCTGCAACCTTGATGGGCAACCCATCAGACTGCACTGCAGGATTTGAGCAGGGCAAAGCAATAATAAAGTTGTTCAACCATGACAACGGAAAGGTTGCTTTGTTAGTTGCAGGTTACTCTGCTGAAGACACAAGAAGAGCTGCTTTAGCTTTAGCTGACTACAAAGACTACGCTGATAAATTGAAGGGAACAGAAGTTATAGTCAGTGGAACTGACTTAACAAACATAAACATTGAAGCACCAGCTCCAGCAGCCAACACAACTGAGTAAGTGTTGAATTAATTTATTTTTTCTTTTTTATTTTTCTTTAAACAACTTCTATTGCAAGTGCTTATTTTAAAAGCAAAGAATTACCAGTGAAGTTTCTTATCTTCTCTACGAGCTCATTTATGCTCATCTATTCTTATTCACTCTTGTCTTGTGCTGTCCCTAAACCTAAATATAACCTCCTTGATTTTAGGCTGTCAAAGTTGACAGTTGCACAGTAAGGAGTTTCTATCTCATCTTGCCTTGCGTATCTCGTGCCTGTGAATTTGACTTACCTTATTTTTATTGGAATGATCTCTGGCTTTAGCTTTAAGACAACAGTTCCCTTTTGTCGTCAAAGTTCATACACTTCAAAGAGAAATATTTAAAGTATGCTTGCGAACATTCCATCCAATAATCTTATGCTTGCTAAGAATAATAATATGCCGACAATTATGAATAAGATGATTGTTTTAAGCCCAGATTTTAAATTTCCCTTTTGTATCATTGTTACAATCATAGCTGAGATTCCCGAAGTCATTCCTATCACAAGAATGCCAAAGTTCTTAAAATCAGAAGGTTTTATTGACTGCTTCCCAAAACCTATTGTCATTCCAGAAACACCTTGAGGCATTTGGTTCATGCTCACTTGGGAGCCGATGTGAGTTATAACCTTCAAAAGCTCATATGATAACCCCATTAAGAATGGAGCAGCCATCAATGTTGAGAATGTTATGAAGATTACATAAGTCATTACATTGGCTGCCATTTCTTTTTTTAATATCTGGGAGTCTTTTATGTTGTCGGCTATGTTGTTTAATAAAGAGCCTATTTCCCCTCCTGCCTTCATTCCTTCAATGAGAAGGCTTATTGAATTTTTTAAGAGCTGGGAATCATACTTGTCTGAAAATTCCATCAACGCCTGCTCGAGAGGTTCTCCTGTTAGAGTTTTCTTCTCAACAATTTCTATCTCTTTTGCAAGTATTCCAAACCTTGGTCTTATCGCGAACCATAAAGCCTGGTCTATTGGCATTCCTGCTCTTATGTTCGCTGAGGTTAATTGCAGAAAATCCACGAGCACGGATTCTATCTTTTGTGTTCTGTTAAATTTGAGCATGTCAATGTAGAAGTAAAAGCCGAGCCAGAATGAAAAGAGAATAAGGATGAATCCGAGAGTTAAGAGTATAGCGTTTATTATCAGAACATCTTTTATGCTTACACTTCTGATAATCTTCACGCTTAATATTATGCTTATTATTATAGTAGTTATCAACGCCCAGTTGAATATTTTCTTCTTCAGCCTTTCAGGTTCCGTGTCTATGTTGGCGCTCTTCAAGTAATACCTGAGCAAGTCCTTCTTTTTCTTTTCCTTTTTATTTATTTTTGTCAGGACTTTCTCAATCTCTTTCTCGTCGTTTATTTTTGTGTTTATCCTGCCTGTTGAACCTTCCAGCTTCTTTCCGCTTGTGCTCTGCGTTTTTTTCTTTTTCTCATGCGATTCAGTCTTCTCTGCTTTCTTTATTTTCATCTTCTTATCATTTTTCCTTGCTTTTTTTCTCTTCCTCATTTTAAAACTCAACAGCTGGCCTTGAAGACCTTATTATGTTTAAGAATAATAATTGGATTATTCCGAGTGTTATGGCTGTGACGAGAAGCACTGTCATGGAAACTTTTATACCAAGGAAGGTTGCTATAACTATCATTAAAGTTATTCCTAAAGTGGGAGTTATTACAGCTATCATCATGTAGAACATTGCCAATGGATTTAGTTTCTTCCCATACTCTCTTATCTCTATCATCTGCTCTTTTGTTATCTGCTGAACCACTCCATCCAAAGAGGAGGCTATGTCCGCTCCTGTTTTCAATGAGTTAAGTATCTGCCAAAGTATTTTCCTAAAGTTGTTCGATGGTGTTGTCTCAATAGTTTCTCCTATCGCCTCCTCAATTGATGTTCCCATATTAACCTTGTCCACAAGTTCTTTGAAATATTTCCCTATAACCTTGAAGTTCTTCGCGACATTGACCATTGAATTGTATAAAGGCACGCCTGATTTTGCTTCTATTATTAAGAATCTCCCGGCGAAGATTATTTCCCTTGCTATCTCGTGCTCTTGCTTTTTTATGGCGACTTCCGGTGAGTCCATGAGCACTGTGAAAGTGAGGAGGAAAAAAGCAATTCCAGCTATGATAATTGCTATTATATTTAACTTAACTGAGAATGCTTCCAGGAATGATATTATCACAAATAAGAGAACTAAGGTTATTATCATTGAGCCCATTAAATTCTGCTTGACAAAGTCATAGGGCTTCTTGTCTATCTTGGCCTGTAGGAGTTTAAGTTTTAAATCAGGATATCTTTTTAATATTTCATCTATTATCATTTTATATACTTCCTTGTTGGTTTGTTCAATCAAAATTCAACTTCTTGTTTGTATTCACATACTTCATAAGTTTGTCTTTGTTTGTATAATACTCCGCCATAACCCTACCGACGCTGTTTATATCCTCTATTTTCTGTTTGACAAGCCATTTCAGCACTTTCGCCTTCTCAGCTAAATTCCTATTGATTTCCTTCTCTGAAAATCCTGTGTAAAGGCTTATTGTGTCGAATAATGATACTGATTTATTTATTTGGTTGGTCTTATCTGTTCTTATGTCATACTGAACTAAATTGTTTGGCCTTGAATCAGGTAGGATTTCTGATATTTGAAATGTCCTTCTTATTCCAGTTCTTCTGTTACGCCATTGGACGACGATCAATGATACTGCTGGAAGCATCTCCCTCGGTATGTTTATTGGAGGATTTGTTAGTCTTGTTATTGTTTCATTTGCGTTGTTTGCGTGGACTGTTGCGTAGACGCTGTGTCCTGTGTGTATAGCTTCAAAAAGAACCTCCGCTTCTCTCTGCCTTCTTATTTCTCCAACTATTATCCTGTCCGGCCTCATTCTGAGAGAGTTGACTAATAAATCCAGCATGGATACTTCTCCTTTCCCTTCATTGTTGGGCTGCCTCGTTACCATGGGAACCCAATGTAAGAATGAGGGCAGTTGTATTTCTCTCGTATCCTCTATGCTTATTACTCTCTGGTTTGGCGGGAAGAAGTTTGCTATTGCGTTCAAGGTTGAGGTTTTTCCTGCTGCAGTTCCTCCTGCAATCAGTATGGATAATTCATATTGGACTGCGAGCCAGATTAATGATGCTGCTTCCGGACTTATAGTGTTGTGCTCCATAAGTCTTGTTATCGTCCATGGCACAGATGAGAACTTTCTCAATGTTATTGTGTTTCCTCTTGACGATATAGGCTTTAATGTAGCATTCACCCTGTCCCCATTCTCTAAGTTGGCGTCTAATAATGGGTTGAGTATGCTTATCTGCTTCCCTATTCTTCGAGCCATAATTGTTGCGTAGTGTTTTATCTGCTCCTCGCTCTTCAAGAATATGTTCGTTTTAAGCCAGCCGTATTTTTTGTGATACACCCACACAGGTTCTTCCGCTGAATTTACTACAATCTCTTCAAGCTGTGGGTCGTCCATCAGTATCTCAAAATCCCCCAAGCCCAAGCTGTTGTGGACAAGGTATGCTATGAGATGCTCTTGAATATTCTCATCCGCTTCTGGAAAGTAATCTTTGATAAGGAGTTTTATGGCAGTTTTGAATCTATTCTCTATCTGTTTTGCTTTCTTTTGGTCTGTTATATCAACCACGCCGAGATTTATCTTCTTTATCAACTCTTCTCTTATCTTTTTCAGAATTATTTTCGTTGTGTCGCTTATCGTCAACAGAATTACATTGTAGTGGGGTACATATTCTCCTTTTGTCTGCACTACATTTATCTTTATTGGAATCTTGTCCGATAAGAATTGGTAGCTGTCGATAATTTTGCCTTTATCTTCTGACGGCATATTTCACCTCTTTTTTGCCTTCTTATTTACTTAAATCCTGCTTAGTAATGAAGTTAATTTTTTGTAATAATCTTGGAATAATTCTGACTTCTTTTTCATCTCTTTATATTTCTTCTCAAATTCTTTAATCTGCTTTCCGACTGGTTTTTTCTCATATTTTAGTATCTTGAGTTTTTTTATGAAATCTTCCAACTCTTTTCTCAGCTTTTCTTCCTCTATTTCTGATTCTGTTAGGAGCTTTTCTATCTTGTTTTTCTTGTCTAAAAATTCTTTCACTTTGTCCGACGCTTTTACATTTATATCATTGTTCTTCTTTGACTCTTCTTTTATTCTCTCCAATAATTCTTCCTGTTTCTTGCTGAGCTGTTCCTCTCTCTTCATGTTTTCTTCTATGAGTTTGTTTATATCATCCCTTTTATTCTTCAAGTCAACCGCTATTTTTATGCTTAAGTTTTTGAGCCTCTCTATCTCTTTCATTATTGCCGCATGTTTCTTCTCGTCGTTCTGTATTTTGCTGTTTATCTCTTCAGTTCTTTTTCTTATCTCGTTGAGCTTTTTTATCAGCTCTTTCTCCTGCTCTTTCAACTGTTTTATCTCATCGTCATTGTTTGTGAGGTTCTTCTCTTTATTATTTATTTCATCAACGAGTTTTTTGTATTTTTCAGCCTCTGCAAGTATTATCCTATTGACTTGATTTATCTTGTTCTTGTATTCTTCCTTCTGCTTTTCAAGTTCTTTTTCCCCTTCTCTTTTCAGTTTGTTGTATTCTTCAATCTCTTTTAGAGCTTGAGATATCCTGCTGTTGTTCTCTCCGAGATATTTTTTGACTTCATCAAATTCTTTCTTCAACTCGTCAAGTTTCTTCTTTTTCTCGTCAATTCTCAGCAGGTTTTCCTCTGATTTCTTAACGAGCTCGTCCCTTTTAATTTCCGCTTCATCAGTTTTCATCTCTATCTTCTTGTCATAGTCTTCGCTTACCTCTAATATTTCATCTCTTAACGAATACTCCCTCTTTATTAGTCCTTCATCCTCTAAGAAATCCGCCCAATCTTTTATAACATCCTTGCTTACATTTAATTCTTTCGCAGCTTTTGATATGCTTATTCTCTTCTTTTCTTTTATGAGTTTTATGAGTTTGTCAACATCAGTTTGCAATTCTTTCATGTTCGCACCTTATTTTACTTTTTACTATTTCCTTTACTTTATTTGCTTTATTTTAAGTATTTATAAACTTTTTGAACTAACCGCAGGTTTGGTTTATGCTTCCTATCTGGTAAACTTCCACATGGTTGTCATTTTTATCAAGTTTAAACCAATTAGGCAGGTCCGGATCTGCTTTTGAATTGTTTATACA
>WAPY01000050.1 GCA_015520525.1 Candidatus Woesearchaeota archaeon | reverse complement strand
ATCTTTAACTCCCTCCGAACTGTATATCTTGCGTGTTTTATTAAACGCTCATAAGCCATTAACTTATGCTGAACTATCGACGAGAACTGGCAGGAAAGAGAAAACAATTAGAAATATAATTTACTCATTGCGCAATAAACATGTGCCTGTTCAAGATATTGTTGTTTCCCCAAAAGGAAAAGCTTTCTTTGTTGATGAATCCTTTGAATTTCTTCTTTCTGGAAGATGAATGTCCTTTAAAATAAAGGACATGTCCCTAAATCAGGGACATACTCGGGACATTTAAGGACACATCCGGGACATGTCCCTTCTTTTTTGTTGTTGAATTTCATTTTTTGCCGTTTCAGGCCCAACATATTAAGTAATTTGGCAGAATTAGCTTTTCAAGGTTTTATCAATCCGCTCATAATTTCGTTAATCTTACATTCTCTTACTCCCTTGCTGCAATCCACTCTTTTCACATGGTGCCCGATTTCTTTTGCTTCATCTTCACACACTTGAAATATTTCTGCTTCTAAATTCTCTCTTATCTTCCTTTCTTTATAGCCTCTTCTTTTCAATCTCTCCCTTAACTCTTTTAATTCACAGGTGCATATTATGCATAAATCCACATTTTTTGGGCTTATGAAATGGGAAAGGTGGGAATCAAATACAACTCCTTTTCCTCTCCTCTCTTCCGCTTTTCTGATTAATTTCTCGGCTTCCTTATTAATTTTCTCCTCATCTATTATGTAAGAATCCCTCTCTTCATCATAACCTAATGATGCTTTCCTCTTCAACACTTCATTTAAATCCACATATTTTAAGCCGAATTTTTCGCATATGGCCTTTGATAATGTTGTTTTTCCTGTTCCAGGCGTCCCTGATACACAGATTACAATTTTCTTTTGCTTTTTCTTCTTTCCATTGTGTACTTTCCTTTTGGGCACCATTTTATAATATCTCAAAAGTGAGAGTTCATCATTATTTAGCAAATTTGTTCTTACTTTTGTCCTTTAATATCTTTACTCTTTTCATTCCCCATAATAAAATTACAATGAGCAGTAAGATAATTCCCGCCCATAATCCTATATGATGGTTAATTTGTGCGCTCTTCACTCCTAAATTGACTGCTTCTGCCGCTGATTTCCTCCCCAATTCAGTTATCATGCTTTGTGATGCTTCTTTGTATTCTACTCTATTCCTATTCATTAAGATTGATGCTCCTCCCGCGCCTGCTGTTATAACTGCTAATAAAGTGAGAATTCTCTTTGATGTTATCGTTCGTATGATTATTCTTTTCTTGACAGTTTTATAATACTTTATTTCCCTTCCTTTATCGCTGTACTTAAATTTATTGCTCTTGACTATTCCTGATTTTACAAGCTTTGTTAAATTATAATGAACTGTTGATATGGGAAGGTTCAATCTCTCGCTGAGTTCTGACTCTGTCATTTCTTTATCAGATAATTCTTTAATTATCTCTTGGCAGGTTTTGTTGGATATGGTTGTCGTCACTTCCTTTATCTTATCTTTATCATCTATATTTAACTCAATTTCTTCTTCCATACTCTGTTGTTTTCTTCTTCATATTTAAAGTTATCATATGAGCGCGCTTTAAATCCCAAAACTCTTTTGCTATTATAAAATGACACAATTTCTTTTAATAATAAGGCATTTTTCATCTCTTTGGGAGATGGGATCTGCAATTTTATCTGTTAAAGATTGGAGTGTGAGCTTTGGCAAGTTTAATGTTCTTAGCAGGGTGCATTTGAATGTTCTTCGCGGAGAAATATTTGGGATAATCGGCGTTAGTGGTGTTGGAAAAACTACTCTCCTTTCTTCTTTCACGACGGTTATTAAACCTGATTTGGGGGTTTTGATGTTTGACTTTGGCAGTGGTTTAAAGCCTATAAACAAGAAGAACGTCCTTTTATACAAATCTCTCATTGGTTTTTCATCTCAGGAAGGTTCTTTTTATCCTGAGTTAAGCGTGTTTGAGAACTTGAGGTACTTTGCGTCTTTATACTCTGTTAATAAGGTTAATGAGCGTGTTTCTGAAGTTTTAAAGTTGGTGGACCTCTTGAAGTTTAAGGACACTAAGGCGAGTAAATTGTCTGGAGGCATGCAGAAGCGTCTTGATATTGCCTGCGCTATAATTCACAAGCCTAAACTCTTGTTGCTTGATGAGCCAACTGCCGATTTGGATCCTATGATGAGGAATCATATTTGGGATATTATTCATAAGATAAATAAGGAAGGCACCACAATTATTGTTGCCTCCCATTTTCTAGATGAGCTTGAGAAATCCTGCGATTCTTTGGCTATGATTCATAACAAGCGTTTGATTCTTTTGGGCAGTGTTTCAAAACTTCATTCTCTTTATTCTAAGAGCAAAGAGGTCCATATCAGGCTTAAGTTTAAGGAGTACTCTTCTCTAATTTCGCATTTGAAGTCTTCAGATTTGAATATTAAAAGAATCGCTGTTGTCAACGGCGAGCTTGTTGTTTTAACTTCAAATCTTGATATGTTAATTAAGAGAGTCTTTAATATTGTAAATCCCGAAAATCTTCAGTCCATAAGTGTGAATGAGCCTTCTGTTAAGGAGGTTTTTGAGACTTTGGTTAATTCAAATTTTGATTTGATGTAGTTGTGATTAAAATGAAATTTTCAAGTATTGTTAGGAAGGATGTTAAGCTTTTGTTCAGGTCCAAAGGAACAGCTTTGCTTTTAGTTTTGGGGCCTCTCCTTGTTATGTTTCTAGTTGGGCTTGCCTTTGATAACTCTAACGCGTACAGGATCAATGTTGGCGTTTACGCTCCTAATCCTACCAATTTGACTAACACTTTCATGTCGAAGCTCAACCATCCGTTCCATGTTGTTAAATACTCTTCTTTAAACTCGTGCGTTGAGGACACTAAGCAGGGTAAGATAAACACCTGCCTTGCTTTCCCCGAGGATTTTTCTCTGCAAAGCAGCAATCCACAGGTGACTTTTTATGTTGATTATTCAAAGCTTAATCTTGTTTGGATAGTTAAAGATGTTGTTTTTTCGAGGCTTTCAGAGGGTAGTTCTGAGATAACAGAAGATTTAACCAACACCCTCCTTCAAAAACTCAATGACATTGAGACTATCGTGACAAACAAGAGGCCCTTAACAACTCAGCTCTCAACATATGTAGGTTTTATCAATCAATACTCTGATGATAT
>WAPY01000049.1 GCA_015520525.1 Candidatus Woesearchaeota archaeon | reverse complement strand
GGTTCAAAAAGCTTGCAGTCTCTGTTTTGGATGATTACCGAAAGGAGATAGTTAACGGGTTGAAATTCTTTGAAAAAAATAGAAATTCAGAGTATGTTGTTGAAGAGCCTGGAATGTTGATACTCAACGCCAAGAACAAGGTAAAACCAACTGTTATTGGAACAGTCTGTTCAATTATATCTAGGAACAACTCTTTGAGCAACAACACTTTCCTTCTGGGACTCTCCCGCATGAACGACAAATACACAAAGATATCTATGAGATATAAGGGCGACAGAGAAGTCAACTTAAAGGAGATTCTTGTGGAGATTCTTGGAGACAATGAGGGCGAAGTAGGAGGACATCATTTTGCAGCCGGAGCTTACATACCCATAGAATTTGAAAATGAATTCATAGACAGAGCTAAAAAGGTTATCAGTAAGCTTGTTTACTCCCAAAATCAGAAAGAGGAGTTAGAAGAACAGCTTAACTAATTTTACGAACACAGCGTTTGTCCAGCCAAATCCTGACTGATTAGGATACCTGCCTTCTTTCCCAACACGGCCTTTCACAACATTATACTTCTCCCAAAACTTTCCAGTCCTCTTGAAAACCTTCCTGTTTAAATTAAGCCATTTTTCAGCTATCCTCCGGGCATCCTCTTCAAATCCATAGTTCAAAAGAGCCTTAATGACAATCCAATGCTGGTTGGCCCAGCCGTTCGGATAATCCCACTGCTTAAACCTCTTCGATAAACCTCTACTTTGAGTGTTCGCCAGCCCCCATCTGTACTCAAACTTTTTTAGCTTTCTTACGATTCTCTTCGCTTGTTCCTCTGTTGCAAGCCCAGCCCACATAGGATAAAAACCCGCGAGAGAGTAAAAATTTCTCTGCTTCTTCATTTTGAAATTATAATCAAAAAAGAAGCCTTTCTTCTCATTCCACATCAGTCTGTTTATGTTCTTCTTTCTCAGTTCAGCAGATCTTAAGTAAACCTCCTTCTTGTCTTCTTCTCCTAAAATCCCGCTTATCTCTGCAAGGTCAATCTCATACTTGTAAAGTAAGGAATTTAAATCAACAGGAAGGAAGTCAAGGCATTTTTCATTAAATCGGGAGGTCATGTCCCAGCCGGACTCATGCTCCGCCGTCAAGTTCGTGTGCCAGTGGTCGCAGTATCTTGACAGGTTCATATAAACCTTGTGAACTTTCTTATCGTCCATCCAATAATTTTTGAGCTCATCCTCAGCAATCAACGACATATTGAGCAACCACTTCTTATCTTTTGTTTTGTTGAATACTTCTAGGATCATAGATGTTAAGAAGGGAGGCTGTGACACTCCCAAATCATAATACCTGTTTCTTGAAGGGATTATTCCAAATCGTCTGTATAAGTAAGCTAAGTTTTCAACCATGCCCTTGGCGAGATCAACCCTCTCAGATTCTAAAAGGCCAAGTATTATAAAATAGCTGTCCCAGTAGAATTGGTCATTCTCAAATATGCCCCCATCATAACTTGGAGAAATAAATGGATTCGGCAGTCCTATGTGAACATCCTTGTCATTTGGGAGATAGCAGGTCAATTCCTCCCAGTAATTATTTATATATTCTAAACAATCGGCGAACTTGTTCATTTTGGCTTGACCACTCAGCTTGTGGTAAGATTTTGTAATCTTTAAAGTTATAAACTTTTTGTTTTTAAAATCTTCTTTTTCAATAAAAAGTTCCTGAAAATTCACTTTGTTGAAGTGGCAGGAACCACACAGAAAAGTTTATAAGTTTTGCCGGTTTATCTATTGTCATGTTTGGTGCGGTGAGCCGTGCTTCAACACTGCAAACAAAATCAAAAGATTTAAGTATATGTTGCAAAATTCATTTTGTAATAATAAGGTAAGGGGTGGGTATCAATGAGCAAAGACGATATGTTTAATGTTATCTTCAGAACAAAGCCAGCAAAGATGCTTATAGAATTAAGGAATTCTAAGTCGGAGATTTACGCTTCCTCACTCGCTAAAGCAATAGATTGCACTTATTCTCATGTTGTTAAAATCCTCCAAGAAATGAACAAAGCAGGGCTTGTTAATTTTGAAAAGCATGGGAGGTTGAAGCTTTTAACCTTGACGAACAAGGGCGCAGAAGTTGCAGATCATTTAATAGCTGTTGAGAGCATTCTCCAATAAAATTTTTCTCAGCACCAAAACCTTTTTATAAAATCTTCCCTCTTTCTCTACGATGGAACTCAAAATATACTTGTTTAGGCATGGGCAGACATTCTACAATAAAGATCACATGTTTACAGGGTGGAAAGACTCAAAATTAACGCCTTTAGGATATAAGCAGGCTGATAAGGTAGGAAGAATGCTTAGGGATAAAAAGATTCAACTTGCCTTCTCTTCTCACTTAACAAGGTCTAAAGAAACTCTGAAGCGAGTTCTTAAATATCATCCAGAATGCAAAAGAGTGATTGTAGATGATAGAATTATTGAGCGAAGTTATGGAGACCTGCAGGGAATGACCCACAAAAAATTTATTGAGGAAAAAGGAGAAGAACTGTTTAAGATTTACCACAGGAGCTACGATGTGCCCCCGCCGAATGGAGAGAGCATAAAAATGGTTGAGGAGAGAGTTTTATCCTTTATCAATGACCTCTTATTCCTCATGAAGAAATACAAGGTCAATGCCGCTGTTTCAGCTCATGGTAATTCTATGAGGCCTTTTAGGAGGTATTTTGAACACATGAGCGTAAAACAGATGATGAAGCTCGAAAACCCCTGGGACAATTACTTTGAGTACACAATAAAAATTTAACTGCTTTCTCCAATTAACGAAAGATTTTTTAATAGCAGCATTTACTTTGCCTTATGGATGAAAAAACTTACCAATGCAAGAGTGTGATTATAGGAAGAAGATTTCCAAGGGAGAAGATAGTGGATGGAGAAGTTGTTTATCCTTGCTTTGTCAACCTTTGCGATTATAACAACCCTCACTTAAGCACGAAAACCCCCTTTAAATTCTTGGATTTTATGGCTCATAAAATAATAATTGAAGGTTTGATTGTTCATTACTTAATTCCAGGAAACGACCTTGTAATAAACAACCTTAAGAGTATAACTATAAGGCAGGAAGGTCCTCATTTATTCATAACTGGAGAGCAGGATGTTGATAAGGAGAAAGAGGATAACGCAAAGAGAGATAAAGGAGAGATATGAGAGAGGACAATAAAAAAAATAAAAATAATCTTATTCTTTTCCTTCCAGCTTGTCATATATTCTGAGGAGGCGATTATACTTTGCAGTTCTCTCGCCGCGGCAGGGCGCTCCTATTTTTATCTGGCCACAACCGAGGGCGACGGCCAAATCTGCTATGAAGGTATCCTCTGTCTCGCCGGAACGGTGGCTTACCATAACCTTCCAGTTGTTGTCCATAGCGAGCTTGGCGGCTTTTATTGATTCTGTTACTGTGCCTATCTGATTCAACTTAAGCAGGAGCGCGTTCCCAGCATTCATTCTTATGGCTTTTCTTATTCTCTTGACATTTGTAACAGTTAAGTCATCTGTAACAAGCTGAATTCCTTTTCCTTGCAACTTACTCATAATTTCAGAAAAGCCCTTGAAATCATCCTCATCGAATGGGTCTTCAACAGAGATAATCTCCTTATACTCAGATAATAAATCTACATAATAATCTAAGAGCTCGCCTCTTTTTAATTCTTTGCCGTCGATGAAATACCTCTTCTTATTCTTGTCGTAGAAGTCGCTTGCCGCAGAGTCAAACGCGATTCTTACTTTGTTTTGATACCCGAGTTCGTCAATTGCTTTTATTATCAAATTGAGGGCGTCTCTTGTTTTCTCCAATGGAGGTGCGAATCCTCCCTCATCGCCGACATTAATCGCATCCTTTCCGTACTTCTCCTTTATGACATTCTTTAATTCGTGATAAACCTCTGATATGATTCTTACTTTCTCCTTGAAGTCCTTTTCATAAATAGGTGTTATCATAAACTCTTGGATGCTCAAACCGTTGCCCGCGTGCTTCCCGCCATTTATTATATTTGAGAAGGGAGTTGGCATCTTTACTCTCTTCTTAGCTTCGTCTTTCCATATTATCTCCGCTAAATATTCAAAGAGTTCTTTTTTGGAGGACTTTGCAGCTAGAACTGCTGAAGCCATGCTTAAGCTTAATATTGCGTTGGCTCCATACCTTGACTTGTTTGGAGTTCCATCGAGTTTTATGAGTTTGTTGTCTATGAACTTCTGCCTTTTAGGATTAACGCCTATCAATTCTTTTCCGAGGAGCATGGCGTTGCCGACAGCTTTCTTAACTCCCCTGCCGAAGTATCTCCTCTTGTCGTTGTCCCTTAGCTCTAAAGCTTCATGTATTCCCGTTGATGCTCCGCTTGGAACTATAGCCCTGGCAGAAAGATTCTTTGAATACATCCAAGTTTCAACTGTTGGATTCCCTCGAGAATCTAAAACTTCCCTTGAATAAACCTTTTCAATTTTTGCCATGATTACACCTCTTAATCTTTATTCTTCTTATCTTTGTTCTTGTTTGCTTCCTCAATAAGCTCCTTCAACGGCTTATCTTCTTTTGTTATGTCATAACTTGGGTCTTCCAATCTTGAAGGGTCAAAGTTGTCTTCCTTTTGTATGTTCTCCTCTTCTTTGTCTATTGCTTCCTGTTCTTCTTTAGAAACTTCTTGAAGCTTGCTGATTTCCCTGTTTAGCTCCTCGCCTTCGGACTTGGCTTTATTTAAATTCTCATTAATCTTATCTTCTTCTCTTTTAATCTTGTCAACAGCTTTGTTGTTGTCCTTCTCAGTTTTTATTATATTCTTTGCCAAGATTAAAGCGTCAGCGTCTGTTTTTACAACACCATTCTTCTTCAACTGCCTGCTTAATATTTTTATTTCTTCCTCAATATTGTCCA
Source organism: Candidatus Woesearchaeota archaeon (assembly GCA_015520525.1). Classification (GTDB taxonomy): domain Archaea; phylum Nanobdellota; class Nanobdellia; order Woesearchaeales; family WAPY01; genus WAPY01. The sequence goes on along the minus strand of WAPY01000049.1, from coordinate 723 downwards.
TAATACCACCTCTAAAAAGGCTGTTTGAGTTGAGCGAGAATTCTTGTTAAATCTGTTTCAGTGACAATACCTACAAGCCCCTCCTTTTTATCAATCACGGGTAGTCTCCTGACCTTATTTGAAGCCATAATCGTTGACGCCATTCTCAAAGAAGTTTCAGGAGTTATTGTTATAACATTCTTCGTCATTATGTCCTTAGCAAGAACTTTATCAGGGTTTTTGTTTTTGCTCACAACCTTTCTTACTAAGTCTGTATCTGTTATTATGCCTACAGGATCTTTATTTTTCATAACTACAACACTGCCTATGTTGAATTTGGTCATCTTCTTTGCTATGTCAAGAGCGCTTGTTTTCTCATCAACAGCTTTTATATTCTTCGTCATGAAATCTCCGACTTTATAATCATAAATTATCATGCTACCACCTCTTAATTTTTGAATTTGTTAAAAATCAACATTTAAATAGTTTATCAGCACGCCGAAAAAGAAGAGCAACAAATATGCTGACAAGCTGAATATTATCATAACTTCTGATGAGTATCCCAATATGCTGAGTATAATAAATATTGATGAGGCATAAATCGACATCTTGAGTAAATCAATAAATGATGCTCTCCTCCTTAAACTTGTTAATATTATGAAAGTTATTAACGCTACGAAGAGGATAATAATAAAGTTTCTAATTATTAAAATTATGTAAATGATCAGAAATAAGTAAGGGATT
>WAPY01000048.1 GCA_015520525.1 Candidatus Woesearchaeota archaeon | reverse complement strand
GAACTTAACTAAGCCCAAAAATTTATTTTTTATTTTTTATTCCACTTTAACATTTTAATTTGATTCCGTAAGATCATATTCATTGGAAGTTTTTACCACTTTAAAAATAGAATAAAATTAAATAAATGTTTAAGGTTTGTCCTGTTACAATAAACAGGTTATACATGCAAAAGAACAAGAGGTGTATATTATGAAAGGAATAAAAATTTTGTTGGCCTTGGCGGTTTTCTTTGTTTTGGTTGGAACAGCCAGCGCTGCCGTAAACAATGCGTCGGTGACAGTGGGAGCCGAATCAAGCTACAACAGTGCAGTTGGAGCAGGAAATGCTTCAGTGACAGCGGGCGGAACCTCCCAAGTTGATGTTCAATCAACACAATCAACAGGAAGATGGGCAGGTTTCTACGGTTCAATAACAGGTTCAATTGTATTGGCAGACGCCACAAGCCACTGGTTCAAGAATTGGACAGTTAGCAATGTTGCGGGAGCTTATGTGTATGCGTCAAATGCAAGCAACCCAGACTTCTCAACCTTGGCAGCAGCTACATCAACAGATGAACCAAGTTGGCTCACAACAACAGGAGCAGCGGACAACTTCCAGAATACATTCGCACAATCTGAAGCGCAGACATTTAACGGGAATTCTATGACTGCAAATTATACACAAACATACGACAACACAGGAGCTGAAACCTTTAAGACATACGCCTTAAAGGACGGTTCAAGCGACTTGATATGGGCTGCTTTGGCTCAGAACGACGCCACAGGTTATAACGGCAATACAGTTGACTACCAACTTTTAGTTCCAGTTGATGGAGCAACAGCAACGAATTATTACTTCTTCTTGGAGTTGCCGTAAGTAAAATATATTTTTTATTTTTTAACTTTTTCAGTTTTATGCTTTCTCTTCATTCACAATCATTTTGTCTGATGTTTGTTACTGAATAGTGTATTTGGGGATATTAAAAAAGCAAAAGTTTAAATATAACCACTATTTAACATTCAGCAGGGGTGTGGAAAGTGAACAAACTTAAAACAACACTATTCTTGGTCATATCATTGTCCTTGATACTCTCATCTTTGCCCTTAGTGAGCGCTAAGACATTAATTATAAACAGCAAGGATTGGCATGATGTATATACGGGCTTTGAGTATGGAAACTTCGAGAACTACAACAAAGTCTTCTTTTTCTCAGGACCGTTAAGCGCTGATTTAATAAAAGCATTAACACCTAAGAATGATTCGGTTACAGTGCTTGAGTCAGCAAACCAACCATACTTTAAAGACTACGCAAGCTACTTAAAATCTCAGGGATTCTCTCATGTAACCTCTTTGATAAGCAAGAACCCTTACCAATTTAATCAGCAGATGGCAATCTCAGTTAATGCCAAGAAATTTATAATTGTGAGCGACTTATTTGGTTATGATGCAATATCAGTTGCGCCTTACGCTCACTTAACTCACTCATGGGTTTTGTTCACAAACAAGAGAATTGCTTCTCAAGTTTATGCAACCTTAAAAACACAAAACGCCGAATCTGTTATAGCATACGGCCACATTGGAAGAGAAGCTTACTTAGCCATAAAAAGTTTCAATCCAACAGTTATCAACACAGGAGATAGGTTTGACGACAATCTTAAAATCGCAGGAATGTACGAGAAGATTCATCCAACAAACTCAATAATAATCACAACAGGAGAGTTTATAGAACATGATGTTATGACTGGAGCTGACGATCAAGGCCCTGTTTTGTTCGCAGGAACAAATAAGATTTACCCGGGTTTTATGGAATTCTTAAACAAGTATCACATAAAGTTCGTTACAATAATAGGAAATGAGTTAATACCAATAGGAACTCAGATTAGGCAGAAGACAAATAAGAAAGTTGCTGTCTTCGTTAAGTTCGGCCAAGGCTTTACAGGAGGAGTTAGAAGAACTGGACAAGTTTACGCATTGACTGTGTTTCCTTTACCGCATTACACAATAAAGTTAAGCATAAAATCCGCAGACTATGAGCCTGAAAGCAAAGTTCTTTTAGTAACTTACTCAAACGCGGGAAACATGCCCGCCTATTTTATGTCAAACATTCACATAAAATCAAACGGCAATGAAATAGCAGTTGTGAGCGACAACGAACCTGTGTTTATTGAACCGAACAGCACAGCTTCTGTTCTCTACAAAGTTGACCTAACTGGCTACACAACAACAAACTTAACAGCTGACTTTTATACATTGTATGGAGAGAGCCCGAAAGTTATGGATAGATATGTTCTGCCACCAGGCTCTGTTGCTCCACCTTACACAGTAATAGTAGGATTCTCAAGAGTTCAAGATAAATCAAAAGTGGAGTTGGAAAGCGTTGTCTACAATAAGATGATAAAGAGGTTCGTCATAAAAGTTAAGAACATAGGAAATGTAACAGCTTATGTGGATGCTCAACTCAGGGGAGTGACAGTTGATGGAATAAAAGAAAACTTATTCTTCGGCAAGAAGATGAGGATACTCCCAGGAGAAACAAGAGCCTTAATGATTGAAGCGGACCTTTCCCCAGCTGACATATTGGATAATGAGGAGGTTAATGTTGTTATACCTTACAGCCAGAACAAAAATGTTGTTATAAAGAGCATAAGGAAGACAGTTCCTCTTAAAGTAACCTCAGGCAACTTTATAACGGGAGCGTTCTCAACAACAGTTGCAGGAGTCAACCTCGGATGGTCAATAATTGTATTAATACTCCTCGGAATTGGAGCGTTCTTCTTCCTCAAAAAGAGGAGAAAGAGCAATGAGAAGAATTGAAAATAATCTTTTTATTTCTTGATTTCCTTTACTCTTTAGTTCTTGAAAAACTTTATAAATAACTAAAGCTTTGTTTTTTTATGGCGAAAATAATTGCTGTGATGTCACCTAAGGGAGGTGTGGGAAAAACATTTATATCCTTAGAATTGGGAATCGCCCTCTCTAAGTTGGGCTACAAAGTGCTTGTTATTGATACAAATGTTTACGCCGCCAACTTATCTTTGTATATTGGGATGTCGCACACACCGACGACATTGAACGATGTGATAAAGTTCAGCATACCGCCTGAGAACGCCATTTATAAGTTTAATTCTGTTGTTGATGTGCTTCCTGCAACATCAAAAGTTGAAGTTGAGGATTTAAATTTTGGATTGAGATTTATGAGAAACTTTCTGTTTAAACTTTCAACAAAGTATGATTATATAATCTTAGATACCGAGCCAGGATTCACGAAGAACAATGAAGTAATAATTCAATCTTCTGATATGATTCTCTTAGTCTCAACTCCAGACATTCCAACGCTCATGACAACCCACAAGATGGTAATACTCATGGATAAGTTCGGCGTTAAGGACAAATTTTTAGTTCTTAACAAGGTCCTTAGAGCTTACTATGAGCTTAAGGATAAGGAAATAAAGGAGCTTATGGGCATTGACACTGTTTTAGAAATTCCCTTCAGCAAGGAGGTTGTTCGCTCTGTATCTTTAAGAACACCATTGACGAAAGGCAGACTCTTTAATTATTTCATGAACCTTGCAGGTTTTATAACAGGCAAGGAAATTAAGAAAAAGAAATTTTTGTTCTTTTAATCCTTTTCAATCTTTTAACTTTCTAATCTTTTAAAAATCAACCAACGACTGGGTTCGTTCTTATATCGCCCCATACTTTGCGAACATCAGAAGTTCTATTATCATTAAGAAAGCGAGGAACAGTAGGATATAATAATCAGAGTCTAAGCTTATTCTCTGATTGCTCAAAAATATGTTGCTGAAAGCAAGGTTCATACTCGTTTCATTCCTAACAATG
>WAPY01000047.1 GCA_015520525.1 Candidatus Woesearchaeota archaeon | reverse complement strand
ATGTATTCTGAGTCAATTAAGGATCCATTAGAAGCTCTACAAGCTCCTACGAGAAGAGTATAGAACAGTTATAAATAAATAAAAAATGTTTTTGTCTTTTATATTCTTTTTACTTCTTCTCTTTAAATTCAGTGTAACCACAATGGCCACAAGTCCACCTGTCCTTATGCTCAGCTAAGAAATAGCCTGGACCGCACTTTGGGCAGGTTCTGTGGTTCGGCTTCACAGACTCTCCATTAATGTCATAGTAAGTGTAAGTTTGTTTCCTCTTCTTAGGCTTCTTCTCAACCTTCTTCTTTTTAGCGCCCATATTTATTCACCTTTCTCTTCAGAATTGCCTTCTTTATTCTCCTTCTTTTCTTCAAGCTTGCCGTTCTTTTTCAGCAAGAATTTCTTCTCAATGCTTTTCATGGATTTTTCATCTAAGTATAAGCTTGCTTCGACAGTGCATATCTGCTCACCGTATTTTGACTTGACCTTTCTGATGATTATCAACTTTTCATCATGACCTAAAGCTTTGCTAATCTCTGAAGCCAACTCTTTCCTGCTTGGAGTTGCACCAGCGTATTCAATCTCAAATATTCCTTCAACTCTCGGAAAAAACTTTGATTCTTCCTTGTTTAACACTTTAACCTTCATATTATCACCTTATCTTAAGAGCGTACTCTCCCTTCATGGTTATGTTAATCTTCTTAGCAATTTCAGACCTAACCGGGTCTATAACAATAATGCGCCCCTGCCAGTTAGTTGTGAAATCTGACTTTCCACATATTGGGCAAACATCCCCCTCAACGAATAATTTATCGTGCTTGCAGACTTTCTTCATATTAAACACCTACTTCTTACCTTTCTTATTTTTATTCTCTTTATCTTCTGATATCCACTCAAGCTTCCCCAAGCCTTCCTGCCTCATAGTCAATCCTATCTTTGGATTGTTCGGGTCTTTATAACTTATTGCGATAATCCTTGCCAGGCAGACATCGCCGACTTTTAATGTTCTCTTTGTATCTTTGCCGACGAGAACCTTCTCCTTGCTAAAGCTGACATGGTCGTCCATTATCTGGCCGATGTGGACCATGCCCTCAATTGGGCCGATTGTTAGGAAAGCTCCAAAATCTTGAATGTCCTTAACTCTGCCCTTAACAACTTCTTTTAGTTCTGGTTTGAATGTTATCGCATCAAATGTAACATCATAATAAGCAGCTCCGTCACCTGGGATTATAACTCCCTCTCCTATGTTCTCTATGTCGAATGCTTTTATAACAATGCCCATATCTTTGTCAATCAATCCTTCATACTTTTCCTCTAAAACAGACAGTAAAGCTTCTTTGATATCCAAGTTGAACAATCTTGGTGGAACCCTAACATGATCCTCCATTTTTACTTTGTAAAACATAAGCTCACCTTTCAAATTCTAAAAATGATTTTTTCCTTATTATAATCCGTCTAACCCCCAATTCTTTGAGCCGTCTCTTCAATTCCTTATCCTGAGTTGCCACAACATACTCTTGAGGATTCTGACTGACCAGCTCTACAATAAGGTCGTCAGCGTCTTCAACTTCGTGGAGTTTATGAGTATTTAAAAAGCTTTTTGTTTTTATAACTTTGACATTATAATCCTTTACCAGCTTTAATGCAACATCAACAAATACCCTGTTCTTTTTTAAATTGGCAAGGTTCTTCAATTCCTCAATACTCTTATCCAGAACAAAGATTTCATAAGGCTCGTTCATCAGTTCTTTCAAACTCTTGAATATGTCAATCTTAATCCTAGCGGGGCTTAGCAAAAAGTTCGTGTCTAAAATGACCTTAACCTTATCCATAAGAAATGCAATTTGAATAGGATTTATAAATGTTCAGTTTAAGACGCGACCTTCTCAACCTTCTTGTTCAAAAACCAATCGGACTTATGAACAAAGAACATGGCAGTTAACAACGAATAGAGGAACATGAGAAACAGAAGGTTGTTCAATTCAAAGAAAGAGGAAGATAAGGAAACTAATGTTAAAGAAACGGTGGCTAAGGTTATGCCCTTTGGAGTTGTAAAAGTCAAGAAAAATTTCTCCTTAAAGTTTAAACCTGGCAGGGAAACTTCAACACTCAAAAGCCTTACTGCAACATAAACTATGAACAACAGCAGGGATTTTATTAAGAAATCCCAACTCTTCGGCAGGCTTATGCTCATTCCAAATAGAAGGAAAACAAGAATTTTTATGCTGTTTGCTGTTGTGCTTGAGAATTCTTGAAGGGACTGCTTTCTTTTGATGTAAGAATTTCCAAAGAACAGACCTAAAACTGTAACAGCTAAAACTCCACTTCCATTCAACTGCTCAGCCAAAACATAAGTTAATAAAACAGATGTTAAGAGCGCTATTGGAGATAAATTCTCCGAATACTTCCTCCTCATGAGCTTGAATGTGATTACTCCCATAAGAACACCTGCGCCAATTCCGGATATTATCTCTTGCAGGAAAGGCATTATGTAAAGAGAGAAATTGTTCAAGTTGGGATTATTCTTGAAGAAGTCTATTAGAAGAAAGGGGATTATAACCGTGAAGGGAGCGTTTATTATGGACTCCATTGTTAAGATTTCAGTAACCTTGTTGTTTGTTTTCTTCATGATTAAACTTAAGACTTCAAAGGCAGTTGCGCTCATTAAATTGCTGAATATTAAAGAGTTGAGTAAATTCAGGTTGAATAAAGTCATAGTGAGAGGAGTCAATATGAGGAAGTTAAATGCTAAGAATATAAAAAATAACTTTGAAGATATGAATGAGAAGGTGTCAAACTCCTTGAATTTAAGCCTTGAAGCGCCGTCAAAAATGATTAGAGCAAGGGCGAACAAAGCGGTTATGTTGATGAAGGAGCTTGGAAGCATGGGAATGTTGAAGTAAATAAAGAATTCTCTCATCAGAAAACCGAATATAACCAAGAGAAGAACATCGCTTGTTTTAAGCTTTTTTGAGAGCATGGATGCAAATACACCGAAGAGAAAAAGAATTGATATTACAGTCAAATAAAATAAAGCATCCATTAAAAACACCTAATACCTAAAGTCAATAATTTGAAGTCCTGAATTGGTAAACATTAAAGTGTGAGCTCCCGGCTTCACATCAGTGTTTCTCATCTTGATGATCTCAAGAACCCTCTGAACAGTTCTGCCGATCATTAACTGCTTCAACCTTATCACTCCGTCGCATACGAACTCTGAAACAGAATCCCTCGTCAAGTACATGCCCTGCTCGCTTGAGTCGGCTATGAACAAGTTGGTTGTTGGAAATTCGCTCAACTTGTTTATAAATAAATAAACCATCTGCTTGGTCTCCTCAAATGAATTGTTAGTCATTATTGCCGCGCTTGAGAACGGCAGAGTTGTCTTCAAGCCGATCTTGTACATAGACGAATTTATTGATAGTATGGATAAGGAATCAATGACCATCCTTTTAGCCTTAGTTTTTTTAACAGCATCCTTTATGAACTCAACAATATCCAAACCGGCGATGTTTGTGGGTATCTTCAGAAAGTTGATTAGTTTTTTATCCTCCAACTTCTTAAAATCCTTAAAGAAGAATAAAGCCTGCTCCCTCAACTTGTCCGGCTTCTCCTCAATACTCACATATAAACCTGGCTCCTTATTCTTCGCTCCCGTGTAAATAAACTGCAGTCCAAAAATACTCTTGCCCGTTCCAGGACCACCACAAACGAGAATAGAATTATTCTCAGGAACTCCCCCTTGGAGAAGGTCGTCGAGACCTTTTATTCCAGTGACAACACGCCTCATAACTGAACACCTCTTTTTCTGACAATGTGAAAGCAAACTTAATATGAATTAACTAAAAGAAAAAGTTTTTATAAAGATTTTGGTTTTGTCAAAGTATTCACTTTAAAAGAAAGAGATTACATAATAGCAATCAAACCAGCATCCTTAAGAACAAACTTTTTATTGTTTTCCCTTCTTATTAAACCCAAAGATTCCAACTCCTGTAAGTTCCTATGAAGCATAGCCCTGCTTTGCTCTGATTTTTCAGCCAATTCTCCTAAACTTTTGTAATGGCCCCTTTTTATTATTTCCAGAACTTTTCTCTGACTTTCTGTGACTTCAAAAGAAATCTTTGGAAGGTCTATAAATCGTCTTTGTATAAAATTATAATAAAAGATTCTATTAACTTTCCTTATTCTCCTATAAGCAGCAAAAAGCATACCCAAAGCAAATGGCTTGTTGCTTCCTGATGTATTTATAAGTATTTCATCAGCGGGTTCTAAAGAATCAATAATATTGATTGTTAACTTAGCAAGTTTAACCAAATCAAACTTTGATGTTCTATAAACTTTAATATCAATAAACTTGCCAAAAGAATCTTTTATTGTTTTAAGGTCTTTATCCTGTTTAGCATCTGGATTTGAATCGATAATAAGAATAAGCTTTTCAGTTCCAATTCTTGACAGGGCATAAGTTATTGACTCCAAACTATATAATACAGCAATCATAACTTTCATTTTTTTACCTCGAATTTTAAAGGAAGATGATTT
>WAPY01000046.1 GCA_015520525.1 Candidatus Woesearchaeota archaeon | reverse complement strand
CATGCAAGTTGGCTGGCTGGTTGTGTTAGTTCAACTTATTCTGTAAATTATTATGAAGTCTCCTTCTTTTTATGCTCTATTGAGATTATCTTTTCTTTCCTTATGAGGACTTCTTTATAATCCCCTTTAACTCTAACAAAGTCTCCCTCGTCAAAGAACCTTCCCTGTATTACTCTGACTGATTGAGGGGTTTCCTGCCAAACCACCTTGACATATTCATTTTCTTTCGGCATTTTTACCTCCGCAAGCTTGATTGTTAGTTTTCTTGTCTAAATATACATAAGTTAACTAAAACTATTTTGATATACTAAAACATATACTCATATTTAAGCATTTCTATTTTATAAAACAACATTTCACAAAAAATTAACTACTATTGTATGATAATAGTATATTGATATACAATACAGAAATATTTATATACTGCTTCTCCTTTTATTGCTTAAATCCATGTAAATTTTAAGCAAGCTGGAAATGCAAACGAACCAATTAGACTTTGAGGACTTAAAGAGTATAATTTATAAGCGCGTAAGAAGGCACATAAGAACAAAGGCACTTTTATCTCTATTATTATTTGCAGCATTAGGCTTTATATTAACAATAACCTTGCTGTCAAAAGCTGACAATCTAAATGTTATAAGCGGAAATATTTACGCAACAAAGTTGAATGGGATAGGCTCGACTAATCAGTGGGGAGGGGCTATGGGGCGTATAAATTACAACTCTGTGCCTCTAACAACAAGACCTTTCTTCGCAAGGTTCATAGATTCTCCCAACATAGTTTACAATTCTCTAAGTGGGGGAAACTTAAAGATGTCCGAGTACAATTTAGTAATAATGAACAGGAACATATCTTTCAATATGAGTTTACTTTACAACACGACTTCCTCAGATTTAAATCCTGGAGTATTATTCCCAAGTTCAATGTACAATGGAGCAGATGACCCCGACAAAACCTTTGACTGCTCCTCAAAGAGCATATTCCAAATAAATGGGAAGAATTTCTCAGCATGCCATGTAAACCTGCTTCAAGATGTGAATATGGGTTTGTTAAAGTATAAGATTGACTCAACCCATTATACTCCCGTTTATATAGTTGATACTTCTGATTACACATGCTACAATGACTCATCATGCAATTTTGAATTTCTCCTTCCCACAAGCTCAACAGATCCTTACTATTATTATTATGTTGGAAAGTTCCCCCAATACAAATTAAAAGTTTGGATTGATTCCCAAGAAAGAACAGATTTTCCCCAAACAGCTCTGCCTTACTATCTAAAAGTTCAAGTGCTTAATTTATACACTGGCGAGGAAGAGCCAAATGTTGATGTTGCTGTTTCTGAGGAGAATGGAAATGATTTATTTGTTCCCTTAAGGTTCAATGGAATAATCTCAAGAAGTTTAAGCGTCGCAACAACAAATTCTTCGGGGATGGCTGAGTTTATAATAGCCCCAACTGAATATCCTGACATAAATAATTACTCAATAAAAGTCGGTGTTTTAATAGAGGATAAACTTGTGAACGAGAAAGATTTAAGCGTTGACAATGATTTATCAATTGAACTCCAAAAGAAAACCTTATCTCCAAGCATGCTTTTGGACAATGCTAAGGTCACAGTAAATGCTATGAACCAAATAGCAAATTCATTATACACCTGGGCTAACAGCGTCTCTGGTTCTGACAGCCCTTCTCCTGAGGCAAATCTTCTCTCACTGACAGTTTTCACAAACGGAAGCTACACACCAAACAATTTAGTTGTCCAAACAGGAGCTCCAAATGTTATTGATGTAACTCTAAAAACTCCATCCGGCCAAGTTGTTGATGGTTATGTTAAAGCTGAGGAGGACAAGGGCTACCTCGTTATGAATCCTACATACAACTCCTCAAGTTTAGGGTATAAAGAACATATTCACAATTTACTTTGGATGCCCACCCAGCATCAATTTGTTATAACACCCACTTCATACGGTTCTGTTAACTCAACTGTCAACTTGGAAGTTTACGACTCAAGCTACGCATACATAACAACAGTTAAATTAAATATCAATCCAAATTTAGAACCAAGGTCGGGCTCTTCCTACAATAATGATAATTTAAAAGTCATAATAAACTCGATGGACGTTGTGCTTAACTCGCTTTATTACTCATTAAATTAAAAGTATTCACTTTATAATTGTAGAAAAATAAAAAAAAGAGATGCAAAAGATTAAACACAGGTGTTAAATATGAAAGAAAAAAGAGGTGAGATTAAGAGCGTCGCGCTCACAGGAGTCATATTGATTGTTTTCATCTTAACATTATTACCAAGTATAGCATACGCCCAAACCGCATCCATAAGAGACAACTCTGGTAATGTTGCAAATTTATTCTTTACTGGACAATCAACCAAGCCAAACCTATGGTATCAGGACGCCATATCAACCAACCCTGATGTTGGACTTCAGATTTGTGATGTAGGCCAGAAGTATGTTGGCGGCTTATACGCTATGGATGTCAACGGCGTCTGGAAGTATGTTCCCATAACTTACAAATCATCAACAGACGCATTATCCTACACAGATGTGAGTGAGGGAAATGGATGCTACGCAACTAATCCTGGAGATTTAACATTCTCACCTTCGCATTTAACAACGCCAAACCCCAACATTTACTACGCAGCTTACCCCGGAAGAATTTGGGTTGGCTATGCTGACAGTCCAAACCCAGGAACAATTAATAATTTTATATTCACAAATGAAAATGGAAAATTATTGGGCTCTTATCTTGTTGACAGGAGCTTCTCGGAATCTACAGATGAAATAACTATTCAGACTCCAAAGATTGTATTCCAGACTCAATCGGGGAGCTTTAACAAAGACGCAACGGACTCAACATTTGGAGTTACAAACGAGCGCAGGATGGTTGTAGGAGTTTGCTCTGATGATTATGGAAGCAACTGCTCGGACGGTTATGTTGTTCCAACTGAGAAAAGCTTCCCAATGAGTTTAAGCACAGGTTTAACTTCTTCAGATGTAAATGACCAGCACACTTACATAAGATATGTTGTTATAAACAGTGAGGGAAATCAGATATGTATTGGAGCCAACTTGAAAGTCAGCATTGATTCAGTAACTCCAAACCCCGTTTATTATGGACAAACTCTCAACATTAAATTCACAATTTCAAACCCAAGAGATACTCCTTATGAAGTTCATGGGGGAAATGTAGGAGTTACTCATCCATTTGATGTTAAAATATCCATATACAATGCATCAAACTCAAACCAAATAATTTACCAAACAAGCCAAACAATAACCTCTCCAGTTGGTGTTGGAGGCGTTGTGAGTGGAACTGTAAATTGGCTCGCCCAAGCCCACAGCGGAGATTACACTGTTAAGATTGATGTTGATTCAAACAACAACATAAAAGAATGCGACGAATCGGATAATTCAGCAACTGCAAACTTCAAATTAAAACCAGTATATCTGCCTAATATGAGAATTGATGGATTGCCATCAACAACCTTCCAATATCCAGGAGTCCCATACAATGTTTCAATCCACCTGACAAACTCAGACGGGGAGAATGTCAGCGACGCCACATTAAGAATTGTTGAAGAGAACGGCATTGACATTTTAGCTCCGACACAAGTATGGAATGAAACTCTAAACGGAGCGTCTGAGAAAACAGGAGTGAAATCTTACAACATCGCTGAGTTTAAAACAGACGGCAAAGGCGATGTATCCCTAACAATAATCCCCACGGGAAATAAACTTTACTCGCCTGAGTATAATTACACCAACATAAGCTCTTATGTTGGCGATTATAAGATCTATTTAATGGGCTGGACTTCCTCAGGAGATAATTTAATATTCACGATATCAGGAAGCGTATCTCAAGAGTATCCTTTAAGTTTGCAAAATCCTTTTGATTATCATCATGCGAATTACAAAAACTTCCCGAACAAGAACAGTTTTGTCAAGCAGATAATGGAGTTTGTTTATGAGAACTTCGCAACATTCTGGAAGAGCATAATAACTTAATGAATAAGAAAGAAAGATGAAATTAACAAATAAGCAAGCAGGACTTTTGATTATTTTATCAATATTTTTATCTTCATTCTACACAAATGAAGCTTATGCTTTAAACATTAATGTAACCTCACACAATGGAACTTTCCTGCCGGTTTTGAATTATGATTTTGACGATTCAACAAACTTCACAAGCTTCTCATTCAAGGACAATTCATTGGCTAATCCCAACGCCTTCGTTAAATTGTGCGGCAAGGTAAATAATGAAAGTCAAAGCAACAAATTCATAGAACTTGCTTACACAAATCAGAATTGCAGTGAGGTTCTCCCATTATCTGTGCTTCCTTCTGAAGTAAGCAATATTAACGCATCATCAAACTGCTCTCTAACCGATGTTGATTTAGCGAGTTATGAGGCTCTTTATCCAGGTGTTCTTTCAGTCTTAATTCTAAACAGTTCATCATTGTTCAAGTATGTTAATGCAAGCTCAAACAGCACAACCGGAAACTCCTCAAATACAACTCAAACCATCAGGAAGTTGAGCAATATTGTTTCGTGTGAGAGAACAAATACAATATTAAATGGTTCTTACAAATTAGATGTTGATGTTAATGATGTATCAAAAACAGTATCCTTTGACATTAAAAGGATACTTGATTCTTCAGGAAGGGACATACCATTCAATGAAAACTATGGTAGGATAATTGTAGACTTAATAAACAAAACAAACTCAACTATAGGCACAGAGGTTATTCACCCAAAGGACAGAGCAACTTTCAACTACACATTCCAAGGGGGCGAGAAAGTCTACATTAATGGTTTATTATCCCTTAAGGTAATAACTTTCAACCCCTGCGGTGCTTTAAACAAATCAGGTTATTACATGCTGAATGCAAGCGCATGGAACAAGAATCAAAGCTGTATCGTTATACAGAACATAAGCAAGATAACCCTCAACTTCGCAAACAAGACCATTGATGGAGATGGAAGCCTAAATGGAAGTATGAAGAACAACAGTTGCGCGGTAATAATAAAAGACGCAAGCAACATAACAATAGAAGATTTAAGAACAGAGCAGTTCCATTACGGCCTCTGCATATATAACAGTTCAGGAATTAATGTGAAAGGCACCTATGATAAAGCAAATTTAAAAGGAGTTATCGTAGAAAACAGCAGGGGGGTTTCCATAAATGATATCTCAGTAAATAATTCTGATGTGGAAATTTATACGATAAACACCACGATAAACCTCAACAAGATTCATTCCCCATCTGCTAATTTCTCATTGAATGCTCACGATGTTTTTGTAAAGACTGTTAGAAATCCCCCTAAAGAACCTGACGGGTTGGTAAATATATCACAGTGGCTGACCGTAAAGAATTCAAGCGATAAATCTTGGGCTATAGTCACTTTCCACTACGAGAAACCCCTGCCAAACAATGCTTTAGAATCAACGCTCGACCTTTACAAATATGATTACAATGCTAATAGAACCAACGGAACTTGGTATGCTGTGCCGAGCTACACTGACAAAATTCATAAGATGATCTATTCAATCAACATAAGCAATTTCTCAGTGTTTGTTCCTTTGGGCGAGGAGGTGGTTGCACAGCCAAAGACTCCTCCGCCAACACCTCCAACCACGGGCCACATACAACAGAAGGTAATCAGCAATATGATGAATGTTCCTCCTCAGCCAAGACCTCCAAGGGTAAGATTAAGGTTGTTGAATCATACTATAAAGTTGGAGCAGGGACAAAGTGGCTATGTGAAGTTCAACATAACCAACTTGGGAGAAACAATTGTTGATTTGTATGTAAAGGCTAACATAAGCAGAGCAGGTTGGAAAAGTCCAACAGTAAAGATTCCAAAGCTCAAAAGGTATGAGACATTGAATGGAACTTTATACTTAAGCGTTTATGATAATGAGATTCCAGGAACCTATCTAATCCCTGTGAACGCGAGAGTCTCAAATATGACAATAGACACTGATGTTTTGAAAGTTATCGTTATTCCAAGGGGCAAGCAGGCAAAGATGAAGATAATTGAATCTGCTCCAAAGGTCACATTCATAGAGAACAGAAATTATGATTTCCCAGTTCTTGTGAAGAATATTGGAGATTATAATTTAACAAACATCACTCTGCACTTTGACTATGCTGATGATTGTATAGATAGCGTAAGAGGTTCATACAATTTAAGTATGGGAGAACAAAAGACTTTAAATTATAAAGTTAAGGTAAAGAAGGCTTACAACAGTTGCGACGCAATATTAATCTTAAAATCAAATCAGAAGGCAATAGCCTTTGCTCCTATAATCATTGAGGTGCGGGCTCAAAGGTTCTCGAAGCCGATAGTGATGCCTATCCTTTTAATTGTATTCACAATTTTATCAATTATGACTTTAGTTGACAAGTACAAGCAGATGAGCGCAATAAGAAAGAAGAAGAGGAGAATCAAAGAAGAGTTCAACTCTCAAAGAGAATAAAGATAATAAATTAAGTTGTCATATTTACAGGAGGTGTCCGAATGTTTTTAAACAGAAGAAAAAATTTGAAGGAGGATGCTGTTGAATTGTTCAACAGCAACAACTTTGGCTTCAACACAGGGTTGAACAGTCAAAAGCAGAATGAAGAACCAGCGAAGGCTGAGAGCAAGAGCGTTGATGAGGATAACAAGTGGGCTCAGTGGTGGAATGTAGGAAATGAGAATGAGAACAAGATAAAGTGGAGCACTAAGGACAAGGTCGTGTTAGGTGTTGAACTTGCTCTGATTGTTTATTTTATGCTTTGGCGTTTAGGTTTAGTCCCAATTTTTTAATTATATCAGATGCAAGTTTGTTCATCTTTTCAGTGTCAACATCTTTATTGTTTGAATATTCCAGCCTCATAACTGAATTGAACAATTCAGATAATTCCTCCCTAACATCTGATGGGAATCCTCTTTTATCCAACTCTTCAAGAAGTTGAGGATAAGTTAAGGAGCTTGAAAGTTTAAGCCTTTCCAGCAGAGCTTGCTTAACTGCTTTTGCAAGAGCAACTACCGACTGAGGGTTGGACTCAGAAACAGATTTATCCATTCCTATTGAATTGAATAAACTTCTTTTTTGCTCGAGCTCTATCTTTTCAAGGGTGTGCATTATGCTCTTCTTAACTTTCAGAGTGTAGTATAAATCAACAACAGCAATCACTATTGCAGTTATGGATATTGTAAGTATGAAACCTCTGCCCATAATCATAAAAGCGTATTACCAAATATAAAAAACTTTCTTAAATTAAAAACCACTTAAAAGTAAATAAATCGTCGACAAAATCAGTTTTAACTCAATAGTAAAACACAAAAATTAAAAGTAAGAAGAAACATTTTGATATAAATCAAGGGGTGCGCTAATGGAGGACAAGTATGAAGTAAATAAGGACACAAGCTTAACAGATGA
Source organism: Candidatus Woesearchaeota archaeon (assembly GCA_015520525.1). GTDB lineage: Archaea > Nanobdellota > Nanobdellia > Woesearchaeales > WAPY01 > WAPY01. The sequence goes on along the minus strand of WAPY01000046.1, from coordinate 3,132 downwards.
ACAATTAAAATCCTACGCTGAAAAGCTCAGCAATTTAAGGAAGGAAATCTCAAAAGTTTTCATAGGGCAGAAGGAAATTGTAAACATGGTCATAGTTGCTTTAATATGCGATGGGCACGCTCTTTTAGAGGGAGTTCCAGGCCTAGCAAAGTCTCTTCTCGTTGAAACACTTGCAAGAACAGTTGAAGGAACAGTCCACAAGAGGATTCAATTCGTTCCCGATATGCTCCCTGCAGATATTGTAGGTGTAAACGCCTACAACCCAAAAACGGGGGAGTTCTACATTGTCAAAGGCCCCGTCTTCGCAAATTTTATACTTGCAGACGAGATAAACAGAGCGCCTCCAAAAACTCAAGCTGCGATGATGGAGGTTATGCAGGAGAGAAAAGTAAATATAAGCGGGAAGGAGTTCAAATTCCCCAGACCTTTCTTAGTTCTGGCGACCCAGAACCCAGTTGAACAGTACGGAACTTACCCCCTGCCTGAAGCTATCGTCGACAGGTTTTTCTTAAAGCTTGTGCTTGATTATCCTAAACCTGATGAGGAGATAAGAATTATCGACCAGAACACAATGACAAAGTACAATTCTTTAGATGTCATAAAGCCCGTGCTTACTCCAAATGATATAATTGAATTCCAAAATTCTGTCAGAAAAGTCTTTATTTCACAGCCCGTAAAAAAGTATATTGTAGACATAATAAATACAAGTCGTGGCCGTGGAAACAAGTATCAGGGTATGAAGTATGTTAAATACGGTGGTTCTCCAAGGGCGACTATCTGGTTGTCATTGGGCGCAAGAGCTATCGCTTTAATGTCGGGTAGGGATTTTGTAGTGCCCGACGACATAAGAGCGGTTATTCATCATGTAATGAGGCACAGGTTAATTCTAAATTATGAAGGCAAAGCCTCCGGCATAAACACAGTAGACCTTGTGGACAACATACTTAATGTTGTAGAGGTGCCTTGATGCAGCTTCAAGTCAATCTGTTAGATTTCAACACATTGGTAAGCATAATAAACAAGAACATAGCTAAACTTTTAGAGTTGTTCAAGTTGAAGATGGTCTATTTCAGAATTGTGACAGGCAAGGGAATGGAATTCGACAGGTTGAGGGAGTACACTGATTCTGACGATGCGAGCAGTATCGACTGGAATGCAACTGCAAGAACAACAAAACCGTATGTTAAAGTGTTCAAAGAGGAGAGAATGCTTGACATTGTTTTGGTTATAGACACATCAAACACCATGCTTATTGGAACAACTCCCATGACGAAGAATGAGTACGCAAGCGTCGTCGCGGGTATTTTAGGATACACTGCTGTAAATGCAGGGGACAAGTTAGGAGCCATATTCTTCTCCGATAAAGTCAACTTCATACTTGACCCTTCAAACAGCATGGACAATTTTTACTCCATGATAAAGCTTATGACGAAGAAGGAGAACTACGGCGGGAAAAAGAATTGGAGCTCAATATCAAAGATTCTTCTTGAAACCTTCGGTCCGGACACTGTCCTTTTCATACTCTCAGATTTTATGAAAACCTCACCTCAAATGTTCAATGACCTTGAGAAATTCGCCAACAAATTCAAAGCTGTCTTTGGAATAATGATAAGAGACCCTCGCGATTCGGAGCTTCCAAAAGGTGTTGGGAATATCTACTTGGAGGATCCTGACACGGGAACAATAAGCTTGGTTAATGTTGATAAGATAAGAGACAAATACAACATGCTGGCTAAAAGGCAGGAGGAGTTTGTCGAGAAGGTTTTTAGAAATGCGGGGGCTTACTTTTTCAAGATTCACACTAACGAGGATTTTGTGGATATGTTTATAAAATTCTTCAACAAAACAATAAGGGAGCTTTAAAATGAATATAAATCTATTCGGGCTGAGGATATTTGTAAATGTTCCCTACAGAAGCTTGGCTCTTCTCATACTGTTAAACGCTCTTGTCGTTGTCAGTTATTATTTTATGATGAAGATAAGACAGCAGAGGGTGATAAAGTTCGGCAACTTTGAGACTTTGAAAAGAATTGAGGGTGCGGATAGATTCTCAATGAGCCCCTGGCTTTTAATATTTGAGATGATGATTATAACCTTGTTGTTTTTGGTTGCAACAAATTCTATAAAGATGAACATAACAAAACCAGTCTCAAACACAGATTTTGTTCTTGCAATTGACACCTCTCCAAGTATGCTTACTCCAGACTACAACCCAAACAGACTGGAGATGGCGAAGAGAATATCAATATCCTGGCTCAATCAACTTCCCGAGAGCACGAGAGTGGGTATAGTAACCTTCTCCAATAATGCCACGAGAGTTTTGGATCCAACCTCTAATTATTGGAGTGTAAAAAGGTCGTTGGAGAACATAAGCAAGACTGAGATTGGCGGAGGAACTTCTTTAGGAGATGCTCTTTTAAAATCCGCATCAATGCTCAAATACAGCAACAAGCAGAGGGTTATAGTTCTGATAACTGACGGTCAGAACAATGAGAACGAAAACTTAAGCTCTGTAATAAACGCCCTCAACTCAAAGAAGATAATGGTTTACAGCATAGGAATAGGCGACAACAAGAAGACCAAGGAGCTTTACGAAAAGTTCCAGGAGAGGATGAAAGAGTTCATGAAATCATCTAATATAAGCATAAATCAAACTGACAAAACATTAGCCAACCTTCAAGAGTTGAACGCTACAAACTTAGAGTTTATATCAAATAAAACTGGCGGGAAGCTGTTCATTGTTAGGAATGAAACGAGTATGAACCTCGCTTTCAGCAATATATTTTTGAGCAATCAGAGAATAAACTTAGACTCTGATTATTATATCCTGCTGTTCCTCGCTTTTCTAATGATAATAGAACTTCTGATGTTCGCAAAGTATGGAGCGATATAAGAACGAACGCAGTCATTGGCTGATTTTTAGAAGATTAGAAAGTTAAAAGATTGAAAAGGATTAAAAAAACAAGAATTTCTTTTTCTTAATTTCCTTGCCGGTTATAAAACCTGCAAGGTTCATGAAATAATTAAAGAGTCTGCCCTTCGTCAATGGCGTTCTTAAAGATACAGAGCGAACAACCTCCTTGCTGAAGGGAATTTCTAAAACAGTGTCAATGCCCATAAGCTCCTTTATTT
>WAPY01000045.1 GCA_015520525.1 Candidatus Woesearchaeota archaeon | reverse complement strand
ATTTGATTGAAATTAAATTTGTAATCAACGAAGAATGGCTTTTCCAAACTTAACTTCTTATTGTTTATTTTGTATGTCTCAATTTTCATAAAAACACCTCTCTTACCTTATTTTGAAAGGAAACATTTCGAGCACTCTACACTCCAAACTTACCTTGTTTATTTTTGCCCCAGACTTAACCGCACCGTAAGTTCCTGACATAATACCTAAAAGCCCCGACAGGTTTGACATTCCGCTCTGAGCCTTAACCCCCGGAAGGTAAGTTAAAAAAGTTTGTATGGACTGGTTCAACCTTGGAAAATCCGCTGAGATTACCCTGCCTGCAATGTAGCCAACAGCATACATAACTGTAAAACCTCCAAGTTTGAGCACAGCATCTAAATAAATCTTCTTCGGCTTATAAAGTGTGATGTAATGATTGTTATTAAAATAAATTCTTTTCGCACATTTGGTATCGTAAATTTCTCTAATAACGCTCATAACAAGTAAAAGCAGTCTCATATTTAAACATTTACGGAAAAATTCACAAAACACTAAACATATGTATGAAAAGCTTTTAATAATAAATCAAAATTCCTCATCTTGAGGTGTTATTATGGCATATGATAAAGAACTTGACAAACAGCTTTGGACGAAGAAGGTTCAAGTGGGAAATTTCTCCTTTGAAGTGAGCGTTATGCAGTACGGCGAAGGAGCGAAGAAGGTTCAAATAACAAGAAAAATAACGGATGGCGATAGGTGGGCAAAGCTTGGGAGATTGACAAGCGATGAGTTAGAGGCGTTGCTTCCTGTTCTGAAAGAGGCTTTATCTCAGCTCACAGAGTAAAATGGCTTATTTTTCTCATTCGAAAATAAGCACCTTCGAACAGTGCAAGTTCAAGTACAAGCTTCAATACATTGATAAGGTAAAAGTTGAGATTCCGACAACCATAGAGGCTTTTATGGGCTCTATGGTTCATGAGTCTCTTGAACATTTGTACAATGAACTTATCCATAAAGGAGTGATTCTCCGAAAAAAAGAACTGGTAAAGCATTATTTAACACAGTGGAGTAAGGAATTTTCTAAAGAAATATTGATAGCGAACAAGAAGTTCAATGCTGAGGATTACAAGAACCAGGGAGTTCTCCTCCTATTAAATTATTATGATTCTCATAAACCTTTCAACCAATTCAAAACAATAGCAACCGAAACTCAAGATAAAATCAAGCTCGGACCTGACTACTACCACATTCGCATAGACCGCCTTGACACAAACATGAGAGGTTTATACTTAGTCTGCGATTATAAAACAAGTTCAAGAATGAAAACAAAGGAAGAGATTGAAAATGACAGGCAGTTATTTATGTATTCCTTATGGATAAAAGAGAAGTTTGATGATGTTAAGAATATTAAACTGCTCTGGCACATGCTTAAGTTCGACAAGGACATAATTCAAGATGTTGATTATACAAAAGCTGATGAAGTGAAGAATCAAGTCATGGATAAGATAAGAGAGATAAAAGGTGCTAAAGAATTTCCAGCAACTCCTTCAATACTTTGTAAGTGGTGTGTTTACAAAGACATATGCCCTTATTACAACAAGAATGTTACTCTCGACGATTTGAAAGAGTTCATAAAGAAATCAAAATCAAGGAAAGTCGTTGCAAACCACAAAGAATTTGATGTGCTGAAAAAGATCAACCTTGAATCAACAAACTTGAGCTCCAACACAACAATCCAGAACAAACTCAAAAGGTTCTTTTAATAATTCACAACAAAAGTTTCAGCAACCATATTGAAACTTTTTTGACCATATTGTCACTTTTATAACTTCCTGTTTATAAGATTTTCGCCAAGGAGATTAGGAAGAACATACAAAAACAAGACAGAAGACCTTTTTTCACTGATAAATGAGTTATAAAAATCATCAGTCTTTTATTTTCTATTCTTATAATCCCCCAGCTCTGGAATCACATGACGCACGCCACCAACTGGATTCTCCACATCTCCAAAGTATCTTGGGATTATATGAACATGCAGGTGATGTATGGTCCTTCCGGCAGCTTCCCCTTCATTCACGCCAATATTGTAACCGTCAGGTTTCTTATTTAAATAAGGACGCTTCAGCATCTGCTCGCAGAACCATTTTGACTTTTCATTAAGAGGATTACTTACAAAACTTTTGTACAACTCTTTTAAATCAGTAGTTTCTATAATCTTTATCACATCTTTAATTGCAGGTTTTAGAAATTTCCATTCCTCATCTGTCAAATCAAGTAAAGAAACAACATGCCTCTTGGGAATAACTTCAGCATGGCCGGGCGATGCGGGAAACTTATCAAATTGTGCAAAGAAGTATTTATTCTCAAATATTATGCCTATTTTTTCCTTATAAATCCTGCAAAACAAACAGTCCATAATCAAATGCACTCTTTAGGAGTATATAAACTTTTTCAGATAACCTAATAAGCATTTATCAACCGAAAGAGCAATACTAACTAGTTCTTATTAAACATTTTCCCAGGATATGATATGACAATAGGAACTTATACTTCCATACTAACTAGTTCCTGTTAGACTAGATAAATTATTCTTTGTTTCTCCGGGTGTACAAATGAAAAAGGCCATGATCAGATATAACCATAGCATCAAAATGGAATACATAACACCAAGAAGCAGCTTTAAGCGCTTTTTCCTTTGAAAGATAAGTCTCTCTAAGAGAGTATCCTTCAGATACAGCTTCACTTATTGCGTCCTCTGGTCTTTTGTTAATTATATCATCGTCTAATGACATTTTTTACCCCCTCCCAAGAGTTTTCTATCCATCCTCATACACTTACTAAATGATTGTTATTAAACTCATATTTATATTTTTCTGAATTACAAAACACTATTTAATCTTATTACCTCTTTTCCTTTCAGATTCTCTAACTTCTGCTCACACTTAGACTTCTTCCATACTAACTAGTTCTTATTAAACGAGCGTATTTTACGATTTTTGTTATGGCTCACATTGTGACTTCCATACTAACTAGTTCTTATTAAACAAAATAAGGAGGTAAAAAAATGAAAAAAAGCGAATTACTTCCATACTAACTAGTTCTTATTAAACTCAAAAAAAGAAGATTATGATAATGACCCAATAATTAACTTCCATACTAACTAGTTCTTATTAAACTCTTTGTCTCAGTATCTCAGACTGAGACTTTTTTTATCTTCCATACTAACTAGTTCTTATTAAACTGGTTTGAACGCTTTCACTAACCCTTATTATTCCACTGGTCTTCCATACTAACTAGTTC
>WAPY01000044.1 GCA_015520525.1 Candidatus Woesearchaeota archaeon | reverse complement strand
GGACAACACACTCATAAAGACAAGGTTGAATGATATAAATAAAGTTATGAATGGAATCTCGGAAGTGGAAGCTCTGAAGATACTGAACAAATACAATGCAACATATTTATTGTGCGACAAAAACCCAGAATACATAAGCAAAGACGACAAATGCTTCAAGGAAATATTCAACAACGGAGAATTCAAGATATACAAAGTTCTATGCAAGGTGAGAACAGAAGAATTATCCTTAAATAATAATGAGAAAATGAAAGATGACAAATAAAAAGAATAAAATGAGGATTCAGAAGAACATAGAGAAAACAACCATAATTCTCATAGTAATATTATCTCTGCTTGCTCCAATAACATTCAGATTAACAAAAGGAACATACGCTCCAGGAAAAGAAACATATGCAGAAGCGTTGAGCATACTTAACAACAGAAAATCTGGGAATCTCATAGAAAACTTATCTTTAAACCTGCTGAAGAGAACAAGAACTGATCCCTTAAAATCCTTAATATTCACAAAGATTCTGCTCGTGATTTTATTCTTCCTGCTGTTCGAACAAGTCTCAAATGAGCTGTTTAAAAACCATAAATCCCTGCCCTTAGTCATACTGATATTATCTCCACTTTTCATTAATTTAATACAAACAAGTTTGGCGGGATTAATAATGATAATCTTATTCTTGATATCCCTGCTGATGATGATAAAAAACAAGAATATTATCTCGGCAGTCTCAACAATTATTTTAGCAACTACCGGGATATTTGGAGCCCTGCTTTCCTTAACTATAAGCTCTATTCTATTATGGGAAAAATTGAAGAAGCCAGGAAGAAAAGAAAAATCAATAATAATTTTATCAGCAATATTAAACCTGATTATTCTATACTACAATATAATCACCATCAACATAATACCGAGCAGATGGAACTTAATATTTGAATTGAATGGAGGCGCAGTAAGCATAATTATTATTCTCCTCGGATTGTTGGGAATAAAATTCTTAAGGGAAGAAATAAAAGGGCTTATTATACTGACACTGCTGATTAGTTTAATAAGAATTAATGTGCCTGTGATAAGCATATTGTTGATTATTTCGTCAGCAAGAGCAATAACCTGGATGGAAAAGAGGGAATGGCATCTTAAAGGATTGAAAGAAGTATCCTTAGGATTGATACTGTTATTAATAATAAGCGAGGGGATTGCATCAGGAATAATGACAGCAACAGCAGAACCAAATTATCAAGAGATATATACATTTAAATCTCTAAAAGGAATAAAAGGAGGAGTGCTGACAGATCCTTACTATGAAACCTGGCTTGAATATTTTGGAAACAAAAGCACAGCGCTGAACAAATCAGATTATAATAAATTAATGAAAAGCTCAGATGTTAAGAGCACTCTTGAAACAATAAACTCCAGAGGGATTGAAAAAATGTTAATAAGCAATCGCATGAAAGCAAACCTTTGGGGGGGAGATCAGAAGGAGTTTTACTTTATCATAACACACAATGAAGCGTTCAAAAAGGAGAAAACAATCAACAAATACTTTGAGATTTGGGATGTTAATTTAACAAGAGCAAAAGACGAACTTACCTCTTCCTTACCTTGACGAAATCCCCAAGAGTTAAGGAAGAAGAATGCTTATCCTCAAATGTTTTGCTTACGTCAACTGGAGACGCTTCCTGCATTATTTTAACAGAGAGAGTTTTTTCTATCTTCTTAGCGAGAGGAACGGAAGGTTCAATTGAAGATGTTTCTATGCTGTGCAATAATGACTCTTTAATACCGAGCATTCTTGCAAGGTCCTTCTGCCTCAAACCTCTCTTCAGCCTCGCAAGCTCAACAACCTTACCGAAATTATCAATGAAATAGTAAAGCTTATCCTCCTCTCGGGGCTTCCTGCGTTTGAAAGATTTAACAGAATTATGTTCATTGTCCTCCTTGCCCGTTGGAATCTTCCTTATGATTTTACCATACTTTGCGCAATCCTTGCAGACATGAAGCCTACTCCCCTCTATAAAGACCTCAAACAATTCATCAGTTTCCTTACCACAAAGGTCGCATTGCATAAAGCATCAGATTGTGTAAGGCACAAGGTGCATATAAATCTTTCGAGTTCTTGGACCGTCAAACTCAAGCAGAAAAATAGACTGCCAAGTTCCAAGGAGAAGACGCCCATCAGAGAAGGGAATCATAAGATTTGAATTGAACAGAGAAGATTTCAAGTGGGCGTGCGCGTTGTTGTCAACCTTATCATGAAAATAATTATTGTGAAAAGGAATGAGGCGGTTGAGCGTGTTAATCAGGTCCTTAGAAACTGAAGCGTCACTCCCTTCATTTATAAGCAGAGAAGAAGTTGTGTGGGGATTGTATAAAACCAAAAATCCCTCACTCATATTTGAAGATGACAAAAGCTCCTTAAAGTAAAGGCGCACCAAATTAGTTATGTTAACAACCTCCTGACTCTTAGATGTTTCAACAGTGAATATCATTTTTTCCCTAAAGCAACATTCTTTCTTTTTATTCTTTTAGGTTTATTCAAAGAAGTGCGGTTGAACAGCAAACACAAAATGAAAAAAACAACAAAGTAAAGAAGAAGTATCAACATGGGTTTAGACAGCTGAGCCAAGGAGAAATTGAAAACCAAAATCTTGTTCATAACCAACTGAGACAAGACGAAAGGATTGAAGTAAACAAACTTAACTATCCACACAGGAAGAGCCTCTATAGGCAGGAAAACATTCGACAAGAAAAGAAGAAGTGTACTTACAGTCAGAACAGTCAAGATGGTTGATTCTTCTCTCCTCATAAGGTAAGCTATGAGCATACCCAAAGACGAGAACAATGACAGCATAAGAAGAAGGGCTATAAAAGAGTTCAGCAAGGAATGAGAAATATCCGACTTTAAAAACAGGAAGGCAACAAACAGCATAAGAATAATCTGAGGAACAAGAAGGACAAGAGAAGTAACAAAAGAGGAGAGAGTGAAAACAGAAGAAAGGATAGGGCTCAGAAGATTCCTAAAAGAAGCCTTGGAAGACTTGTTAATAACAACCACTGTCGAACCTATCATAAGACCAGCGAACATAACAATAATCACAAGGATTGTCGGGAAGATTAAACTTAAATGAGTCTTATGCTGGCTCAGAGGTTTTATAGAAATAGAAACAGGGTGAACAATCTTAGACGCCTGCCTAACGCTTATTGAATCAATCTCCTGCTTAATCTTATCAAAAACTCCTTGAATATCGACAATGTTGGCGAAGCTCAACTGGACATTATGCTTTATCCCCTGAACATCCCCATTCAATGATGACAAAGAATTAGAGATGTTGTTGAAGCGTGAATTAATGATGCTGAGCTTGTAACTTATGTTCGCCAATTCTTGATTTATCTCAGCGCTTGAATCAGACTGGGAGTAAAACAGGTTCAAAGAAGATTTTAAACCTTTCAGATCAGCAATCTGATCAGAGAGTATTTTCACCAAAGAAGTCTGGTTACCCTCCTTATTTAAAGTGTCGCGAGCATCAGAGAGATAAGTTATTGCCTTGTCTAAATTGTCGTTGCTCTTATCTTTCATGGAGCTTATGCTTGCAGATAAAGGCGTCAAATCTATGTTAGGATGAGAAGTATCAATCGATGAGACCTTAGTAGATATATCATCAGAGTATTGATTGATAAAACCTACATATGTTGAGAGCTGAGTTGTTAAGGGCCTCTTGTTTGTCACGATAGTCTCAATATCGTTGAGTTTTTGAAGGAGGGTGTTGGTTAAATCTTCTGTTATCTCAGAACTACCCTCTGAAAGCCTCGAAAAAACAACATCCTTAACTATCCAAACAAGATTAAGCTTTGAATAATCAACATAAAAAGTCACCTGCGGATTGTTGCTTTGCAGAGAAAAATCCTCGGGGAAAGCAAGGCAGGTGTTTATCTTACCCTGCTTAGTGTCCTCAACGCACGAGTCTAAAGAAGAATACTTGACAACATGGAAAGGATGGTTGAGCTTCGACATGAAAGTGTTAGTTAGATTTGTAGGGTTGGGAGCGTAAACGCCAACATTGATCCTGTATGCGTTGGAATTATCAAAGGCAAGCCCAACTAGAAACATAACAAGGAG
>WAPY01000043.1 GCA_015520525.1 Candidatus Woesearchaeota archaeon | reverse complement strand
GATAACAAAGAGGTTAATGCTGCGAAATGCTTGTCCTCTCTACTTTTCTTTCTGTTCCTTTGAAATTCTAATTCCTTAATTTTCGTTTCATGAAAATACTTAGATTTCATAAGAATCAAATATGTTTAGTTTTTATATTCTTTTTGATAGAAAATAACTTTTACTTATTCCAATTACTTTCTGTTTGGCATGAGAATTGAGTAAGCTCTCTTGAACTCTTCCATAAAAATTGTTGGTCTAAATATGCCAAGTTCAGAGATAATCCCCGTTAAGTTTTCTGGATTTACCTTCTCAAATGCGAAGTTGCTTATCTTAACGAGTTTTGGTTTTTTTGGCCAAACCTCCTCCTCAAACCTTTTCTCAATTTTGGATTCAAAGGCAAAAACACTGTTCACATCAAACTTCCAGGAATCTGTGCAGGAATAAACAGGAACATCATAATTATGAGCAACCTCCGCGAACAGCTCTGAGCCAATCTTGTTGATAACTTTGCCTTCAGAAGTTATAGAATCACTGCCTATAAACATAATGTCTGCTTTTTTTAGAGCAAGCCTCGCTGCAGAATCAACATAATGCGTTACTTTTATGCCAGCCGAGCTCAATTCTTTGGCTGTTATTCTGCCCTGATATAAAGGTCTTGTTTCTGTGTTGTGAACCTCAAACTCTTTGCCTTTATTGTGGGCGTAAATCAACGCATCAACTACCGTGCTTGAATGGCAGTGTGTGAAAATTATTGAGTTGTTTGGAATTTTCCTGTAAACAAATTCATTTATCTTCTCCTTTGATTCTTTAAAATGATTTATAACTTCGTCGCAAGAATTTAGGACTTGTTTGATGAACTCAATTGGGTCGGAGTTTATGTAACCTTCAGCTTTTTTAATTATAAAATTCATAGAATTTTTTAAGCAGGGTTCTGTCGGCCGGACCTTCTCGACCTTATCAGCAAAATCAACGAGCTCTAAAAATATTTGTTTTGGAGTTTTCGCTTCTGAATATTCAATAACCTTTTTTAATTTTTTCACTGATTCAACACTTATTCTTTCAGCTCCTTGAATCTTAACAGTCTTTATATCTTTAATTAGCTTATCAATTATTTTTTCAGAATTCATAAGCTTATCTTCTTCTCTTCTTTCTCTTTCCTACTATCTCTGCTTCTTTCTCTTCCTCTTTTGCGAGCAGGTCTTCGTCCTTTTCTAAGTGCTCTTCTTCTTTCTCCAACTGTTCTTCTTCTTTGAATATCTTGTAAGTTATCCTCTCCAAGTTGAAGTCCATTCTCGCAATCCTCTTCTCCATCGTAACTATGACTCTGAGCATATATGCTAATGCTGACAGCATTGCTATAATTGTTGCAAGAGTAAGATTTAATGTGCTTATCATTTTGCCACCTCTTTTTCATTTACTATTTTATTTTAATATAAAAAGTTTTTGATTCATTCTATGACCTTCAACTGTCCAGGGCTTATCTCAAATATGTCCCCATTTTCAAGAAGGTTCTTTATTATTTCTTCGCTGTTCTTTATTCCCTTCTCCTCAGAAAGTTTCACCACTTTATTTATGTCAGCACTTCCTTCTTTCTCGTCAAGGCTTTTTATAATCTTAAACACTTCCTCACTTCTAGTGCTTTTCTTGCTCTCATCAACTTTCGCTTTCCTGCTCAAGACTTCAAGTTCTAAATGTCTTATCTTCAACTGCTCCTTGCCGGTTTTCTTTATTATTTCTCCAATCAAATACTTCTCATTTCCAAACGCTCTTGGTTTTCCGATGACAAGAACAACATCGCCTATATTTATATCCTTGAAGGGATCCTCTTCTGAGAAGCTTCTTACTTCTATAGTTCCGGAACCGTCATCTAAACTTATTGATTTGAAGTTTAAACCATCATTTTTTGACGCCACGACGCCGATTATATTAACTTTTGAAACTCTCCTTCCAAAAGAATCAAGTATATAATTTGGGTCCCAGCCGTCCTGTTTCACATACTCTGATTGGAGAATCTCCTTTATAGGAATCTTATAAGCTGTCTGCCTGTCAAATGCCATGCTCTTAGAAAAGGAAGATGTTTAATAAATCTTTTTATTTAAGAAATCCATTGGTACTTGTCCCTTTCTGGTTCAAATATGTCCCCATTCCTCTTTAGTTTCTCGAGGGCTTCTTCAACATCCGGCCTTTTTATTCCTTTCTCCTCTGCGGCTTTTATAACTTCTTTCTTGTCAATGGCGCTTCCGTTGTTCATGTCTGATAATTTTATTATTATATCTCTCACTGTTAATATCTTGCTTCTCTGCGACGCTCCAATTCCTGTTGTTATTCTGTCAATGTCTATCCTCCCTTTCTCATCCATTCCCACCTGAGCTAGACAATAATTAAGGAGTTTTATGGCTCTTTTCGCGTCCTTCCTCAACACTTTTTCAGACAATCTTACTTTGGCAGATGCTTCCGCCAGTCTGACCAAAGCTTCCAACTGCCTTGCTGATATGGGAATTACAGAGACAGAATTCTCATCGCTCCTGTTTGAGTTTCTCATAGTAACATAATACTTCTCTATTTCATCGATTGCAGAGTCAGTCAATTTTGGTTTTATTTTCTGCCTCGCGTATGCGATATATTTTTTTAGAAGGTCTGTCGATATCTTTGGCTCCTGGATTTCTGGATTTTTGTGAAGGTTTAGAATGTGCTTTGCCATGTTGGCGTCTCTTGTTTTGTCGGGAAGGTCTCTTATTGTGAATATGAGGTCAAATCTGTTGATTAATGTCGGCGATAAATCTATTTGTTTGGCTAAAACTTGGTATGGGTCGAATCTTCCGAGCTTTGGGTTCGCGGCTGCGAGCACGGTTGTCCTCGCAAGGAGGGTTGCTTGAATGTTCGCCTTTGCAACTGATACGCTCTGTTGTTCGAGAGCTTCGTGCATCGCGGACCTGTCCTCTTGACTCATCTTATCCAATTCATCAATACATACCATTCCGTCGTTTGCCAATACTAAAGCTCCGGCTTCTAAACTCCAACCGCCTAAGAATTCGTCTCTGACAACGCTGGCAGTTAAGCCCGCCCCTGAAACTCCCTTTCCAGACACATACCTTGCTTTTGGAGCTACACTCGCTATTCTCTTCAAGAGCTGGCTTTTTCCTGCTCCAGGATCTCCAACTAATAATATGTGAATATCCCCTCTTGTTACAACCTTGTCGGGTCTTTCTTTTCTAACACCACCAAAGAGTTGGAGGACTAAAGCTTCCTTTATCTCTTGGTACCCATAAATAGAGGGAGCTATGGATTCTATGAGCATGTCGTAAACTTTTGGGTCGCTTGCTATGTCCTTTATTTCTTCCTCTTCTTCTGGCGATATATTAACTTCATAGAATGATTCCTCCATAGGTTCTATATAATTACATTCTAAAATTAAGTTGAATCTTGTTGATTTAGTTCCGTTTCTGTTTATTATTGGCTCTTCTCTCACCCAGCCTACAACTTGAACTTTGCTTCCGGGGTTTGTTCTTCTATCAGATATTGGACTTACTAAATCTTCCTTTAGGAGGACATTCAATCTTTTAGGCTGTTCTCCTCCTCTAAGTTGTTCAGGCATCTCCTCAATTATCATCCCTTGGGCATCAACTAAATCTTTACTTAATAGTTTAAATTTCCCTTTTCTCCCGCATGAGGGGCATTGGGTGGGCTCCTTGAAGTTTTTGCTTGTCTGTAAAACTGTGATTATGTTGCCGCATGACGGGCATTCAAACCTTGCGCTTACCATTTGGGGCCTAACATCTGATTTCTGTCTGACCAATCCTTCTATGACTATTAACTTACCTATGAGTTTACTTCTTATGTCTCTAATCATTACCTTTTGAGATTCCGGCAGGTTCTTCAGTCGTATGTTAAATTTGCTTATTTCATCGGAATAAACTCTTTTTATGGCGAGCTCTCCAGCCTTTAAGGTTTCTTCGGGACTCTCAATTATGTCCTCCGCAAGTTCAGGGGAGAATTCGCTTATCTTTTTGAAGTCAATTATTATGAAGTTTTGACCGTTGCTTATTGCTTTTAGAAGTTCAGCTTGATAATATTTATCCAAGAATTCCTGAAATTTATTTACCTGCTCTGAGACTTCCAACTTCATCTACCTCATACCAACTTAATTTAATCAACAAAAAAATAAAAAAATAAAGCAACAACAAGGTTTTACTCCTACTTTTTATTTAGAACTTTTTTAAGGTTATCTATGAGCATGTCCATTGCTCTGTAAGCATCCTCGCTTGATTTTGTTCCTGTGCAAACTATCTTCCCATTGCTGAATAAGAGGAATGTTGCGTTTGTGTCACCGGGTAATTTATAGACTAATCCAGGGAATTGTTCAGGCTCATATTCTGTGTTTCTTAATTTTAGAGCTAAAACATTCAAGTTCAAATTCATTCCTATGTTGCCACTGGCAACCATGTTCTGAATTGTAATCTTTGGTTCTATTTTGATCTTGATATTTAACTTCTCAAGGGCTTTTACGATCACTTGTATTGCTTCCTTGACCTTTTTTATGTTCCTAGCTCCCGTGCACACTATGTTTCCTGAGCTGAATATGAGAGCTGATGCTTTAGGTTCTTTTATCCTAAAAACTAACCCTGGAAATTGTTCAGGATTATATTCTGTATTGCTTAAGGTTGCAGCCATCTTCTCCAAGGGTATTTCGTGCTGTAAAGAACTGCTGACAACAATATTTACTATTTTTATGCTCTTTTTGTTCTTCTCTTCCTTTTTGTTCGCCTTTTTCATTTTATCTCACCAGCTTTATAAATGGAAAGCACAACTCATTTATAAATTATTCTATTCGAAAAGATATTTGTTACGATAATGCTTTTATAGACTCTCTACCTGCTTTGTTTCCTGTGGAATTTTATTCTTGTGCCTTCTTATTGGCTTTTTTACCCTGTTTTTGCGATTTTTTTGTGTTATTCAACCCCTTCATTTCCTGTGGAATTTTTTAGTTCTCAACAGGTGTTAAATATTGTGTACAATAAGTATTTTCAATTGTGTATTTTATTTTATTATCATCTGACCATTAATTTTATATAACTGCTCAAAGAAACCTATCTTTATGATAACTTCAGAGCAAAGATTTAAGCTTAAAAAATTCATTGAGCATCTGTCAAAGTACAGAGCGAGGCATACCGAGTTAGTTTCAGTTTATATTCCGGCTGGTTACGATATAAACAAAAGAATTCAACAGCTTATTCAGGAGCAGGGAACTGCAACAAACATAAAATCTGCCACAACAAGAAAGAATGTTATCGACGCTCTTGAGAGAATGGTTCAGCATCTTAGGTTGTACAAGCAGACTCCTCCAAATGGTTTGGCTGTGTTCTCGGGAAACATTTCAGGTGTTGAAGGAAAATCAGATGTTGAAGTGTGGAGCATTGAGCCTCCAGTTCCTTTGAACATTGGAATGTACAGATGCGACAAGCAGTTTATTCTTGACCCTCTTAAGGAGATGGTTGAGGAAAAAACGAGCTATGGACTCTTAGTGATAGATAGGAAAGAAGCGACCATAGCGGAGTTGAAAGGTAAGAGAATAATCCCCCTGTTGAAGCTTAAGTCTGCTGTTCCTGGAAAATTTAAGGCAGGAGGACAGTCAGCTGCGAGGTTCGCTCGAGTCAGAGAAGGAGCAGCCAAAGATTTCTACAAGAAAGTTGCCGACTCAATGAAAGCTCAATTTGAAGACAAAGATATAAAGGGGATAATCGTCGGCGGACCGGGAAATACAAAGAAGGAGTTTGTTGATGGTGATTTCCTCATAACCGACCTTAAGAATAAAATCATAGCTTTGAAGGATTTAACATACACAAATGAGTTTGGACTTCAAGTTCTCGTCAACAAATCTGAGGACATTTTAGCTCAAGAGGACATTGTTGAGGAGAAAAAAGCGATGTCTCAATTTTTAAATCTTCTCGCAGTAGAGCCAGGCAAGGTCGCTTACGGAATTCATGAAGTTCGAAAATATCTTGAGCAGGGAGTTGTTGACCAGCTTCTGCTTTCTGAATCATTGGACGAAAAACTTTTAGATGAGCTTGACGACATAGCACAGCAGTTTTCTACAGAAGTTCATATAATCTCAACAGAAACTCCTGAGGGAGTTCAACTTAAGAATCTTGGAGGAGTTGCGGCAATATTGAGGTATAATACCCAAGGTTGATTGGTTAATTATTTAAGCCAGCGTGTTTTTGTGAATTTATGAAATGTCCATTCTGCGGTTATGAAGATACGCAGGTCATTGATTCTAGGATAATAGGCAAAGGCTTCGTTGTTAGAAGAAGAAGGGAATGTCCAAAATGCAAGAAAAGATTTACAACTTATGAAAGAATAGAGTCTGTTATAAAAGTCATAAAAAGAGACGGGACAAAGGAGAATTTTGACAGAGAAAAACTGAAAAGAGGAATATTGAGAGCCTGTGAAAAGACAAGATTGACTCCTGAAGATGTTGAGAGGATAGTTGATGGAATTGAGCTGGTGTGCAGGGCAAAGGGGGAGATTAAGAGCAAAGAAATTGGAGAGCTCGTGATGAACAAACTTAAGAGAGCTGACAAAGTCGCTTATGTTCGATTTGCTTCAGTTTATAAAAAATTCAAGGATATAGAAGATTTTGAGAGAGAAATTAAGAAATTGGAGCAGTCAAAAAAGCTTCATTAAAAAGGGAGCGATTATATCAAATATTAGAATCAGTAAGGTTATAAAGCTCACAGCCATCCATACCTTTGTGCTCTTTTTTCTGCTTTTCATAGAATCTTCGAGGAAGGTTTTCAGCATCCTTCCGCCATCAACAATACCTAAAGGCAGCAAGTTGAACAGACCAATGCCCAAACTGAGAATGCCTAAAAACTTAAACAAGTTGTAGAACCATTTGATAAGATTGAAGCTTGTCCTTCTACCCTTCTTAGGCGTTATGTATGAATTAATACCAACAACGCCTATAAAACCTCTGCTCTTATCTTCAGGATTTGCGGTTGTTGTTAGAATGTAAGTTTTATTTGATGAGTCCTTAAAGATTAAAGTTTCATTCGGCCTCGTCCTCAACATAACATTAAAAAAGTCGTTTATGTTCTTGATGCTTTTATTATTCACTTGAGTTATTACAACATTCGGTTTTATACCTGCTTTGAAGGCGGGCAGGCCTTTCTCGACGCTTGAGAAATAGACGCCGTTGGATTGGCTCACTCCGATGAAAGCAGGAGCTAGGAATAGATTCATAATTAAGACAACCAGACCAGCCAGCAGTATGTTTGAGAATGGGCCGGCTGAGAATATGGAATATTGAACAACAGGATCCGCTTTTTCAACCTGCTTCTCACTCGGCTCGACGAAGGCTCCTATTATCGGGCCAAAAAAGACAATTCCCGAGCTTTTTACTCTAATCTTGTTTGCTCTTGCTACAACACCATGGGAAAATTCATGTATTGCAGCTATTACAAATAAAGTGATTATCCAGTAGGAGAAGTTCAAAACACCCACTCCAGGAATGTTTGTTCCGGGCAGGACCAAAGTTACGCCTTGTGCCGCTGTTTTGCTTACAAAAACATCAACAGCGCTCTTGACGAGATAGTAAGAAACAAGAATCATGCCTGCGAACCCGAAGCCAATGCCAGAATAACCAAAGAGTTTTATGAGAGCTCTGTATTTTCTGCTAAGTTTGTTCATAAACTTTAATCCCAACTTGGTTCTCAGCAACAGAATGAAACCTGATTCAAGCTGGAACTTATCCCTAAAGATGAAAATAAGAATTCCAACAATAAGATAAAATAGAATTATGTAAATATTGTTTATGATGAATTGAATCATCCTACTTCTTCCTAACAGGCCTTAAAGCCCTGCTTCCACATTTTCTGCATTTAACCTTTCCGGAAATAACTTTAAGAGTAGGAGCTCTTATCTTAGTCTTGCATCTCCTGCAAACAAACACATTCTTGAACAGCCTGTTTTCAGCTTCTGGAATCTTAGCCATAAAATCACCTACGAATTCTTAACCTGCTTCATAACCCTATCATCAAGGATTTCCCAATAAACAACATTGACGCCCGGAACAACTTGATCCTTTAATTCATCAGGTATCTTTAAATCAAAGGTCTCGTATGATTCGGTGTCCATAACATTTGCCGTGTCGCCGTTGACAACGAGCACTTGAGCAGATTTTTTCTCTATGATTGGAACTTCTACATTATCGTGGCCTGTCGCCAGCAGGGATCTCTTCCTTCCGTCGATTAAGCCTACAGCGTCAATCCTTACCTTAGCGTGTCCGTGCTTTCCAGGTCTGGAAGTTTGGGTGCTGACAACCTTAGTAGCGACGCCGTCAATTATTAAATAACTTCCAACCTTTATTGATGTTGCTGAAACAATCTTCTTATCGCCCATAAGGTCACCTTCTTGAAATTAAATATTATTATAGGATATTGAAAAGGGAAAGGCTCTCCCTTTTAAAACTTTCTGTTTATCAACCCTTAAAGAATCTCTTGAAGCTGAAACTTTTCTTTGATGATTGAATCTGTTTTTTCCTGACAAAATCAGTCGTTTTCTTATCAACACTTTCATAATCCTTAAACTGCCTTTCCAATTCTCTGAACTTTTTAGTGTGGAACTGCTTTGAAATGACTCCTGAAAATTTCAGCTTCTTATGGAGAAGCTCATGATACATAAGAAGGTCAAGAATGTCCTGAGGAGCATCTTTGAATATGGAGCTCACAGTCACAGTATCCGTGTGAAAATTGTAGCTTGCGAGCTTTGAAAAGGCGGCCCTGCCAAACCTTAAATTAGGCATATCTAAAGAATTGTTAAAATAAATTTTGTTCACTCTCTTGAAAGATTCATACAGCAGAGGGTCCTTATTTTTGCTCTCAGAACTTAAGTCCAAATTTTTTATAAAATCATTGTAAATTTCCAAACTGACAGTTCTTTTAGCTCTGAAAACTTTACTGTGCTTGAACAAACTTGCAAGAAGGCTCTCAAACAAACCTTTCTTTATCATAGGCGAGACATTCAACCATCTTCTGCTCATCTTGAACTTTATGTTGCTGTACATTTTGATAACTTGAGCGTTATAATCATGAAGTTTTCCATACTCAACATAAAATCGGTAATTCGAATCTCTGCCAAACAACTCCTTAAATGCTTCCCTCGCCAGCTCTGAATCCTCCATGGTTGAAATTATTCAACACTCCATTAAAAAACTTTTTATAACTACAGACAATATTAATTTTATGAGAGGCAGGCCTTTAGGTTCAGAAGTTAGAAAAAACTTAATAAACATGGTCTTCGTGCTTGGAAAAGCTTATGGCTACGAGCTTGCTGATTTATACAACCAAATCTTTCCCAAAGTCACAAGGAGGTTAATTTATTATCATTTAAATAAGGGAGTTAAGCTGGAAGAGTTTAAAGTAGATAAAATAAAAGAAGAATTAGGAAATTACAGTTGGGGAAGCAGGGCGGAGAAGAAATATTATTCCCTAGGCTCAAGAGCAGAGCCGAATCCAAGTTTAGACTTAATAAAAAAAATAAAGCAGTTGAAAAATGATAAGCGTAGTTTTAGTGGGAGTTGAAAGTCCTGAGAATCTAGGAGCTGTGTGCAGGGTGATGAAAAATTTTGAATTCAGCAATTTAATACTTATAAACCCGCAGTGTGATATTAAGGACATAAAGGCGGAGATAGTGAGCAGGCATGCGGTTGATGTGCTTAAGCACGCTAAAATTATGAAGAGACTCGGAAAATTTGATTATATTATAGGAACCACAGCAAAACTTGGAGGAGATTACAACATAAGAAGAACTCCCTTAACTCCAGAGGAAGCAGTCAACAAAATAAACAGAATAATTGATAAAAAAATCGCTCTTGTTTTTGGACCTGAGAGTGTTGGATTGTCAAACAGGTTCTTGGACAAGTGTGATTTCGTCATAAATATTCCTTCGGGAGACTACGGCACATTGAACTTATCCCACGCTGTTGCCATAATACTCTATGAATTATTTAAGAGGAAAAAAAGAAAGGTTAAAATAGAGCCTGCAGGACTTGTCGAGAAGAAAGTTCTTGAAAAAAAGTTCAACAGAATAGCTGAGAACTTATTCAGCAAGGAAAGGTTTAACATAGAAAAACAGATGTGGAAAAGATTGGTTGGAAAAGCAACCCTATCAAAGAGGGAAGCATTTACGCTTTTAGGTTTTTTAACAAAGGTTGAAAACGAAATGAATTTAAATAAGAACAAAAAACAGAGAAAAAGTAAGGGCCGGTAGTTAAATCTGGTATAACGCTGCCTTCGCATGGCAGAGGCTCCGGGTTCAAAACAGCTTTTTTGAAAAAACCTGGGAAAAACAGGGGAGGCTTGCCTTTCGGCAAGAAGCAGGTATTGGTTGAAGTATCTCTTTTTTGACAAGTTAAATCAAATTAGCTGGTGAAAGTCCCGGCCGGTCCATACTTTTTTATCAGCAATTTTATAAACTAACTTTATTTCTTGCTTCCCATGTTTAAGCCAT
Organism: Candidatus Woesearchaeota archaeon; assembly: GCA_015520525.1. GTDB lineage: Archaea > Nanobdellota > Nanobdellia > Woesearchaeales > WAPY01 > WAPY01. The sequence goes on along the minus strand of WAPY01000043.1, from coordinate 9,876 downwards.
GGAATCATCCTAAGGATATAAACAAAATAAAGAGGCATATATTAGACAACAGAATGAACAAACTCGGCAGTGTGTCGAGAAAGTACTCTGACGACGAGCTTGATGAGTTGAAGAGCATAGCTAAAGCTCAGTTGAAGGCGAGAAACTCTTTTGATAAGGGATACAAATTGATGGCAACGCAGAATGATTTAAGATATTCAACACCGCAAATAGTTGGAGATTACAGAGCTAAAAGAGTGAAGAAAAGTTTGGGCAATGCGAAAATTGTTGATTTATTTTCCGGAGTTGGGCTTCAAACAATAAGTTTTGCCAAGAATTTAAAGCGCGTGCTTTCTGTGGAAATTGACGAGAGGAAGGTTGCTTTTGCCGAGAGAAATTTCAAGCTTTTTGATTTGAGAAATGTTGATTTAATCAAAGGGGATGTTTTCTCAGAAGAGGTCATAAATAAAGTTAAAGAGTTCAGCCCTTCAGTGATATTTGCTGATCCTGAAAGGAAATCAGTTGGTAGTAGAGAAGATGAGGAAGAGCTGATAGTGAAAATTTACGAAACATTCTCTCCAATAACAAAAAATTTAATCATCGAAATACCGCCTTATATGAGTGTTGAGAGCTTGAGAAGAAAAATACATTCTTCTTTTGAGTCTGAATATTTAAGCATTGACGGCAATCTTAGGAGATTGACATTGTACTTTGGGAAACTTAGAAGATTTGAGGTGAGCTGCGTTAAACTTCCTGAAGAGTATTATCTTGGCACAAACCATATTCAGGGAAATCTTGAGGAAGTTGAGGAGCCGGGGGAATTTATCATCGAGCTTGATGAGGCGTTTTCGAAGTCGGGGCTGTTCAGTTCCTTCTTAACATCGTGCAAGATTCTATCAGGAGGGAGAAATTTTGTGCTTACATCAAATGAACTCGTAAAAGAGGACAATCCAGCAAAGCCATTTATTCAAGAGTATAAGACTCTTTTGGTTGAGAATTATTCTCAAGATTATGATAATAATATTCTTGCTTTTTTGAAGGAGCATGATTTTAAGTATGTTGTTTTGAAGCAAGGTTTCTCTCCAGAAACTTATTGGCAGGTTAGAAAATCATATGAGAACAAATTGAAGAATGGAGATAATAAAATGGCTTATCTTTTCAAATTAAAGAATAAATTAATCCTTTCAGAGCTTGTTACTTCTTAAAATACCTCTCATAAGCCCTGTCAGGATCTTCATAGTTGAATATTAAATCCTTCAAAGCCTCAACAACTTTGAAAGGCTCTTCGCTCTGCCAAATGTTCCTGCCTATGAACGCTCCGCTCGCTCCAGCTTTCAAAGCATCCACTATGCTGTGCAAGAATCTATTAGGATCCGCCCTTGAGCTTCCCGCAACAACAACTTTGACACGGCCTGCATTGTGAACAACCCATTTGAATCCTTCAATGTCATTGTTGAACTTTAGTTTAACAACATCCGCCCCCAACTCTAAAGCAACCCTCGCTGCATAAGCTAAAACATCAGTTGACAAGTCATTTATTGAATGGTTTTTATTCCTTGGGTAGCTCCAAACCACAACTGGAAGTCCGTAATCATGAGCTTCTTCTATTATCTTTGACAACTCATTGAACATTACTGATTCATAATAACTGCCCGGGTAAATCGTGTATCCTACGGCTATAGGATTTAATTTCAAAGCTCTCTTGACGCTGCAAACCTGTCTTGAAATCATTTCAGAGCCCAACTCGGTTTTTCCATTCAATTTAATTATCAGCGGAACATTAAATGATGATGAATACTTTTCAGCAACGCCTATCTGCGTGACAACTCCATTTATCTTTGTCTTCTCGGCGATGTCAAATATGAACTCGGGCTTGGAATTGGACAAGTTGAAATCCTTGCTCGGACCATGCTCCATGCCATGGTCATATGCCAGAACTAATGTTCTTCCTTTAACAAATAATTTTGACATGTTGGTTGCGTAATTATCAAAGCTGTTCATTTTATCTCACCAAGATTTTAACAGTTAATAAAAATAACACAAAAATAATTATTATGTAAAAGAGAGGGAGGCTTTTATTCTTTTCCTCTTTCTCTTTTATTCCTCTCAGTCTATTCTTCGCTATGTGATTGACAAAAACTCTGTCATAATTCAAGCAGATCACCTGTTGCTTTTCTCTTCTTCCTCAGCTATCCTCATTCTTGTTTTTAGCACAGTGTCGGGATTTAGGCTTATGCTGTCAATTCCCTGGTCAACAAGGAACGCTGCGAAATCTGGGAAGTCACTCGGCGCCTGGCCGCAAATACCTATTTTCCTATGGTATTGCTTCGCTGTCTTTATAACATTTGATATCATCTTCTTGACAGCTTCATTCCTCTCATCATAAATGCTGCTTACAAGCTCAGAATCTCTATCCAATCCTAAAGTTAATTGTGTCAAGTCATTGCTTCCTATGCTGAAGCCGTCGAATATTTGCGAAAACTCATCAGCTAAAATAACATTGCTTGGTATCTCGCACATGACATAAACTTGGAGGCCGTTCTCCCCCCTTCTCAACCCATTCTTTTCCATCTCCGCTAAGACCTTCTTTCCTTCCTCAACTGTCCTGCAGAAAGGAATCATTGTCTTTACATTTGTCAATCCAAATTCATTCCTTACCTTGAGTATGGCTTTGCACTCTAATCCGAAAGCTTCTCTATAACCTTCTGAGTAATACCTTGATGCTCCCCTCCATCCAAGCATAGGATTATCCTCTTTAGGCTCGAAGTATTTTCCTCCTATCAAGTTGGCGTATTCATTCGTTTTAAAGTCGGAGAATCTGACAATAACATCTTTAGGATAAAATGCGGATGCAATCATTGCAATTCCCTCTGCGAGTTTGTCAATGAAGAATTGTTTTTTATCCCCGTAGCCTTCAACGAGTTTTTCAATTTCTCTCTTAACCTCCTCATCCTTCAGCTCATCAAAATGAATCAGAGCGTTAGGGTGCACTTTAATATAGGAGTTTATGATGAACTCCTCCCTCGCTAATCCGATTCCATCATTTGGAATGAAAGAAAGCTGGAATGCTTCATCAGGGTTACCAAGGTTCATCATTATTTTTGTTCTCGTTTTCTTGACTTGAGTGACATCGATCCTTTCAACTTTGTAATCCAACAGCCCCTCATAAACCATTCCATCTTCACCTTCAGCGCAGCTTACAGTTACAGGTTCGTCCTGCTTCAAAATTTCTGTCGCGTTTCTTGTTCCAACAACACAGGGAACACCCAACTCTCTGCTGACAATCGCCGCGTGGCAGGTTCTACCGCCTTTGTTTGTTATTATGGCTGAAGCGATTTTCATTATGGGCTCCCAATCAGGGTCTGTCATCTCTGTTACTAAAACATCTCCAGGTTTGAACTCGTTGATGTGATGAACATCTTTTATTATGTTGACTCTGCCCTTCCCAATTTTATCTCCAACGCTCAAGCCTTTGACGAGGATCTTAGCAGATTTTTTAACATCCTCTGGTATTTTGTATTTCTCGATGACATTAAAATTCCTTTGAGACATCACAGTTTCAGGCCTTGCTTGAACAATGTATAATTCATTGCTTATTCCATCCAAAGCCCACTCCATGTCCATAGGAGTATACTTTCCTTTCTTCTCAGAGTAGTAATCTTCAATTATGCAGGCCCACTTCGCCAACTGCAGTATTTGATCGTCGTTTAAGGCAAACCTCTTCCTGTCTTTTGCGTCAACGGGAACATTCTTTGTTGGTTTATTTCCGTCGTGGCTGTATATTAATTTCATCTCTTTTGTTCCTAATCTTTTGGATATTATTGGTCTGAAGCCTTCTTTCAAAGTTGGTTTGAAAACATAATATTGGTCTGGATTAACAGCGCCTTGAACAATATTTTCTCCTAAACCGTAGGATGCGTTGATTAAAACAACATCCTTGAAACCGCTTTCAGTGTCTATGCTGAACATCACTCCTGAAGCTCCCTTATCAGAGCGGGCCATCTTTTGAACGCCCACACTCAACGCTATCTTGAAATGGTCAAATCCTTTGTCAGCTCTGTAAGAAATCGCCCTGTTAGTAAATAATGAGGCAATGCACCATTTTACATAATGGATTAATTCCTCATTCCCTCTAACATTTAAGTAAGTTTCCTGCTGTCCAGCGAAGCTTGCGTCAGGAAGATCTTCTGCTGTTGCTGAGCTTCTAACTGCAACATCAGGGTTCTCTCCATATTGAAGTCCTAAATGATAATAAGCTTCCTTTATTTGATTCGCCAAATCTTCGGGCATTTCCGCATTTCTTATCATATATCTTATCTTATGTCCAGTCTCCTCTAATTTTGGAAGGTCTTTTGTGTTTAACCCAGTAAGAAGTTTTGATATTTTCTCTCTCAAGCCAGCTTTTTCTATGAAGTAATAATATGCTTTGGCTGTTATTGCAAAGCCGTTTGGCACTCTTACTCCCTTGCTGGTTAAATTCCTGTACATTTCACCGAGAGAAGCATTCTTGCCACCGACGAGTTTGACATCCTCAATACCAATCTGATCAAACCATAGAATAAACGCATCACTCTTATTCATAATAACACCTCTTTTTTAATCTATTAGTCTTTAGCTTATTTATATTCTTTTTGGTGCGTGGGAGAATTTTCTGCTCTTAACAACTCTCGCTCTTAATTTTTGGCTTTTCTTTTTTAGATCCATGGAAGACAACAGACCATTTTGAGCTCCATAATTTGACACTACACTCACTGCGTTTGCCATGGCGAGCTTCAACGACTCTGAAATGTCCTTGTTTTTTATGTAAGAATATAAAAATGTAGAAGCGAAGGCGTCTCCAGCTCCAGTGGTTTCTACGACTTTTGTCTTCCTTCCTCTTATCCTGTAAAAGAAGCTTCCGTCATACGCGTAGGCTCCGTTCTTACCGTCTGTTATCACGACAACTTCTTTCACTAAGTTTTTGAGCCACTTCAAATTATCAGCTATGCCTTTAATTCCCGTTATGTACTCCGCCTCCTCTTTGTTTAGGTCCAGAATGTTTAAGTGAGAAATTATGTTCCTCAACCTTTCAAACCCGAGTTTTGCCATGTAAGTGCTTGGATTCATAAATAATTTTATTTTCTTCTTGACAGCGAGCTTCACAATCAGCTCCTCTGCGCCGAGAGCTTTCCCGCTTACGGATGATAAGTAAAACCATTTCGTTTTTAGTTTGTCTTTCTTTACGCTGTTGAAGCTTAACATCTCATTCGAGCCTCTGTAGGATAAAATAGTCCTATCTTCATCAATGCTGTCAAGTATTATGGAGAATCCTGTTTTTGTTTTTGATTTGCATCCTAAAAATTTTATCTTCTCAGACTTCATTCTCTTGAGGATTTCCTTGCCTAAATTGTCTTCTCCAACACAAGACACTATGCCTACTTTCAATCCTAACCTGCTTAAAGATACTGAAGAATTAAACGCTCCTCCGCCGAAGGATTTTATAACATCCTTGACAAGTATTTTTGCTCCAACAGGGTACGCTATTAACTCCTCATTTGATGAAGGAGTTCTTAGACTTATCAACTCTGATTTTGTATTTAGAAATAAATCTTGAGTAACTCCACCAACGCAGACAACATCAAACATGAATGGAATAAAACACTTATTTTTATAAAACTAACGATTTATCAATTTGTTCAGAAGGTCATGAGCTAGGTTGTTGTTCTCTGAAATCCTCAAATGTTTTGGTATGATGTGAGACAATTTTAATCTTAAAACATTCTTCTCGTCATTGCTTATTCTTGCGAATCTGTCCGCGTCAATCAATCCATAAGGATATCCTGGGAAGCTGACATCTGCAGAATAGTAAGCTAATGTTGATATGATCTCTTTCATCAAATTAATATTGCCCTCGTAAATTTCAATCTTGAAAACAAATTTTGATTTCTTGTTCAGTTTTGCGAACAGAATCTCAGCCTTGTGCTCTTTATTGTTATTTTCAATTATTGGAAAATAAAACCATAATTCTTTATTTGATTTTTTATCCAACACATAAGTTAGTGGAAGAAGTTTATTTGTCAATGTGTTCGTTGTTTTTACAACAGAGCACACAGAACAACCATTTTCTTCAGCTGATTTGAAAAGTTTGTTTAGAAATTTTTCCTCATTAGGATAATTCGGTTTTAAGGAACCATCAAGGACAATTAAAGAATTTGGAAATCTTTCGCACATGGTTCTTGCTTCTTCTAATTCTAAAAATCTCCGCGCAATGTCTGCCGTTAGAGACAAAGGAGCTCTATTTACTCCGAATTTTAATTGAGGGTCATTTGGATTTATCTTGAGACTTATGCTGTTCGGGAAGGTCTCAAAAAAATAAGCCAGCTCTTTATTAAACTGAATGTAGGATAAAGAGTCGTAATCTTTCCTCTGAAAAAAAATTTTCTTCTTGCCTGAATAAACACACGAGTAAATTCTCAACTTTTGTATCGAGAAAGAATTGTTGTTGAACAGTTCTGCGTTTCCTCCATCAACAAAAACAACCTGATTGAAATAACTTTTTTTGTTCAGTTCGTGAAAATTTTTTTTATCAACTGTCAACCCTTTATACTTTGAATCTCCGACGACAGCGCGGACATTTGACAAATCCTTTGGTATGATTTCTTTTATGAAGTTCAAGATTTCTTTCATGATGTTAAACACTTTTACATTAATAAAAACTTTTTGATATTTTTGTCAAAAACAAAAACTATTTAAATAAAAATGATTTATAAGGACATATTAAATGTTTAAGAGGGTTAAAATGGTAGCCAAAAAGAAAACAACAAAAAAGGTTGCTAAAAAAGCAACAAAGAAAAAAACTGTCAAGAGAAAGACAGTCAAAAAGAAAACAACAAAGAAGAAGACAGTGAAGAAGAAGACAACTAAGAAGAAGGTTGTCAAAAAGAAGGCAGTTAAGAAAAAGACTGTTAAGAAGAAAGCAACAAAGAAGAAGACAGTGAAGAAGAAGACAACCAAAAAGAAAGTTGCTAAGAAAACAACGAAGAAGCCAGCAAGAAGGAAAACAACAAGAAGAAAGTAATCATGATTATGTTATTATTTTCTTTTCTTTTTTAAAATGCTTAACAAACAATTAATTCTTGATGAACTGAAGAAAGTGGTTGATCCAGAGCTTGGAAAAGATATAGTTTCTTTAGGACTCATAAAAGATATAAAGATAGAAGACGACGGCCATGTTCTTGTAACAATGACCTTGACATCTCCTTACTGTCCTTTAGCTGGATTAATCGTCGGCGATGTTAGAGACAGAATCGCGAATATGGAAGGAGTGAGCGGAGTTAAAGTTGATTTAGTCTTTTGATTTTTTTAAGATAAGAGGTTTTACAAGCTTCCAATCCTTGAACTCAAACTCAGCGTAAACAAATCCGCCATTTAGAATATGAGGAAGCCAGAATTTGTCGTCGCCCCAAGTTTTATCAAAAGGGATTTTCTCCTTGTCAATCCAGAAAGGTTTTGCTTCTTCCGACTCTTTTGGTGTTCCTTCAAAATCATCAGATACAAAGACGTGAACTAAGATATGCTCTACTTTATTGTTTATGAAAAGAATAACTCCTCGTTTCTTCAACGATTTGACTTTCAACCCAACCTCTTCTTTTACCTCACGAACAGCGCAATCCTCAATAGTTTCTCCCGCCTCAACCTTGCCTCCGACTCCATTTATGAAGCCGGCTCCAAACCCACGCTTCTTCTCAATAAAAAGGACTTTATCGTCTTTTATTAAGTAAACCAAGGTTTCATTGAGCGCTTCAGAGAACATTCTTGAAAAACTCCACAGTTTCCTTTAACCCTTCGTTAAGATTATATTTTGGAGCCCAACCAAGGACAGACTTCGCCTTTGATATATCGAGTAAACTCTTTCTCAGATCTCCAGGTCTTGGAGGACCATGAACAGCTTCTCTTTTGTAGCCTGTTAATTCTTTCAATTCATTAAATAATTCATTGACATCAGTGCCCTTTGCAGTTCCTATATTTATTATCTCTTCATCTCCTTTTTCTAATGAGAAGACATTTGCCCTCGCAACATCTTTAACATAAACATAATCTCTAACATACTTTCCGTCGCCGTTGATTGTTACCTGCATATCCTTCAGCATTCTCTTTGTGAATATTGCAACAACTCCAGCTTCTCCATTAGGATCCTGCCTTGGTCCATAAACATTTCCATACCTTAATATTGTATAATTTAAGTTGAATTCTTTGTTGTAGAAAATAATGTATCTTTCACTTGCTAATTTTGCTATGCCATAAGGAGATAAAGGCTCCGGACAGACAGTTTCTGGAGTTGGGAAAATCTTTGTTTGTCCATACATAACTCCCCCTGATGATGAGAAAATAAACTTTTTAACCTTATAATCCTTTGACAGCTCCAAAAGGTTAAGAATCCCCTTTATGTTTATTTCTTCATCCAATAAAGGTTCTCTAACCGACCTTGAAACGGATATTTGGGCTGCTGTGTGAATAACAAAATCAATCTTGTTCTCCTTAAAGACTTTTTCAAGCCCATCCTTATTTCTTATATCAACTTTGTAGAATTTTGTTTTGTTATTTAAGTTGTGTCCGCTTGACAAGTTATCAACACTGATAACTTCCTGGTTGTTCTCTAACAACAAATCAACTATATGACTTCCTATAAAACCTGCTCCCCCAGTAACTAAAACCTTGCTCATTTTTTAGACCTCTTTCCTTTGTTTATAGCATCTTCTCTAACTATCTTTGTGAGCTTTTCATTAAGCTCGCCGATCTTAACATAGAGAAGAATGACAAGATAAAATAATAAAGGTATGGAAATGTAAGTCAGTAAATCAACACCTCTCGAGACTCCCGTAAGCTTTGCAAAGTAACTTATAATTGAAGGAAATAAAGAGAAGAGTATAATAAAAAAACCAGTGATATATGATAGAAGAATGAACTCTTCATTGAGAGTCCTTCTTCTCCTATTATAATACCCCATAATGAAGAGGAATAAGCCGAACAGAATCATGATAATACTTATTATTTTCATTTTATCACCCGAATATTAATTTTCTAGCGATCATCTTAAGCGCTATTCTGATTGAGTTTAATGTTGGTTGTCCTTTAATGTTTTTGTCATACTTTATTGTAACAGGAACTTCAGCGTATTTTAATTTATGCTTTGCTATCTCGTCAAGTATCTCTGAAGCGTGAGCCATATCATTCATCTTTATCCTTATTGTTTCCGCCGCCTTTCTTGAAAAAGCCCTGAAGCCATTGTGAGTGTCGGTTAATCTTATGTGGGAAACGAGACTTGTGAATAAAATCCCTATCTTTAGAGCTATCTTTCTGCTTGTTGGTATTTTATTCTTCTTAAGAAACCTGGAGCCCAAAACAACATCATACCCTTCATTTATTTTTTTAACAAAATCTTTTATCTCTTTAGCTGAATGCTGGCCGTCAGAATCAAAGGTAATTATTATTTCAGCTCCATTTTTTAGAGCAAAATCAATTCCTGTTTGTAAAGCGGCGCCTTGTCCTAAATTAACCTCATGCTTCAGCACCCACACACCTTTGCTTAAAGCTTTCTCATAAGTTTTATCTCTAGAACCATCATCAACTATTACAATATTGTTGAAGCCTTCCCTCTTTACAGAATCAATTGTTTTTCCAATGTTCTTTTCCTCATTGTAAGCAGGCATAACAATCCAAACTTTGTCCATGAAAGAAATAGTTCTTTTAATACTTAAAAATTTATTGTTTAATTCAAGTTCTCAAAAACAAGATTTTTGAATTTCATAATATACTCTTTATTTATAACTCTCAATAAGAACAAAGATAAGAGATAAATTATGAATGAAAACAGTAAAATGATGCCGGCTTTTATCAGCACTGGCATGAGCAGGAGGT